>JAKSBY010000074.1 GCA_022360855.1 Sphingomonadales bacterium
GAAGGCACCATCTCCGGGCGCATCGCCCGCGACGTCCTCGAAGACATGTTCGCGACCGGCAAATCGGCAGGCGAGATCGTCGAGGAAAAGGGCCTCAAGCAGGTCTCGGACACGGGCGCGCTCGAGACCATCATCGACGAGGTCATGGCCGCCAATCCCGGTCAGGTCGCCGAGTTCCGTGCCGGCAAGGACAAGCTCAAAGGCTTCTTCGTCGGCCAGGTCATGAAAGCGACCCAGGGCAAGGCCAATCCCGCCGTGGTCAACCAGCTTTTGGACGAGAAGCTGAAGGGGTAAATCCGACGGCGCCCCGAATCAAAAACGGCGGCCGGAGCCGCCGTTTTTATCTCGAAAACCCTTTTGAGCCGAAATCTAGGCCGCAGCCTCGTTGCGGCGCCGACGCAGACCCACCAGCCCGAGGCCGAGCGCGAACAGGCCGAAGGTTGCCGGAGCGGAGATGCCTGTGCCGCCATTGGGCTTGACGTCGATATTGATGTCGCCGAGCGAGTCCCAGGCAAATTTGAAGTCCTTGCCGTTGGCCCAGGCAAACTTGTCGTTCGACGTGCGGGTGGCCGTCAGCCACGTGCTGAAGCCGTTGTTGAGGTTCTTGTTGTTGCCGCCGATGCCGAGCGAGCCGGACGGGCCGCGCTTCTCCAGATCGAAGGTGATGCCGGCAGTGGCGCCAACGCCGGTCATTGTGGCGTTGTTCGGATCGATGTCATAAAACATCCAGGTACTCGGGTCGACCGGGCCGCCGCTGCCGAAGGGCGGCACATAGGCGCTGTTGAACAAATCGAGTTTGGGATTCGCCGGCGGGGCCACTTTGTTCAACTTCACGCTGACATCGAATTTCAGCTCGTCGAAGACCGAGTTCACGATCCGGCCGGTGAGCAGGAGCATGTTGTTTCCGATATCGGTGAGCTGGCCCATGCCGTTGTTGATGGACGGATCGAAAATCCATTGAGACGAGTAAGTCGTCCCGCTGCAGTTCGCGTTACAGTAAAACAGCCTATCGTTGCTGCTGCTGCTGAACCAGAAGGCATGCACGCTGCTCGAATTGGTCACGGTGGGATCGGGCACAGCCTCATCGGTCAAAAACGCGTGGGCGCTGCCGGAAAATCCGACCGCCCCCAGAGCCAAAATGCCCGCGGAAACCCCAACTCTAAACTTCTTAAACATAAATCGCCTCCGCCCTACGCGGCGTTGGTTGCCGACACAATTACCGTCTTTGCCCGTCCCGCTTTATCGTTGCCGTCTTAATAGACCAGAGGACGGGCAAAAACTAGCTTCGCAAAAAAATATGCAATTATCGTGCCATTTTTACGTTCCCCTTTATTTTCAATGGGTTAGAGGATCTTGTCCAAATATAACACGCCAAAAGTGTTAAATATTCCGACACTTTTGAGGTTCATTTTACACTTCAGCCAGGTTTCCATCGACATGTCTTGGCCGTATTCTAACTTGAAACTGCGTGTTCGACGGGCTTTAGAGGCGGGAAACTTCCTGCAAAATCGAGGGCAAGCTATGGCCGGGCCGAGGCAAAATAAAGAGGTTTCCGTCGACGTGATTTTCGGGTCGGCTTTGACGAAAAAATTGAGCCGGGTTCGGATGCGGGCGCTGCGCCTCTCTGCGACGGTTTTTCTTGCTGCGGCACTGGGCTCGCAGGCTGTCGCGCAGGTCTCCGAGAACTACGAGAAGGCAATCGCGAATCTTGCCGAAGAGGACTACGACACTGCCCTCATCCACCTGAAGAACGCGCTCAAGGAAGACCCGAATTATCTGCCGGCGCGAATACTGCTCGGAAAGACGCTCTACGACCTGAGCAACGGCGTTGGCGCGCAGGAGCAATTCCAGTTCGCGCTCGATGCCGGGGCCGACGAGGCGTTGGTTCTGGTGCCGATGGCCGATGCGCTGCTGCTCCAGGCCAAGTTTCAGGATCTCCTGGAGATCATTCGGCCCGGCAACCGGGGGGCTGAGGTCGAATTCGATATCGCCATGGCGCGGGGCCAGGCCTATCGGGCGCTGGGCGACACGAACGAGGCCTATCTGAGCTTTAATTCGGCTCAGTCGATTTTTCCGAATCGGGCGGAGCCGCTGGCCGAGCTCGCAAAGCTGCGCATGTATGAACGCGAGTACGATCGAGCATTGGAGCTTGCCGAAGATGCCATCTCGGTGGACCCGCAATACGCCGGCGGCTGGTCCACGAAAGGCGAGATCCTCCAGGCTCAGAACGAATTGGATGCGGCCCTGGAGGCCTTTAGCACAGCGATCGAGGTCGGCCCTAACCTGGTTAACGCCCGCATCGCCCGGGCATCGATCCTGCTCGACCTCGACCGGCTCGAAGAGGCCCAGGCCGACCTTGATATCCTCGATGAAAATGTCGTCAATCATCCCAAGGTCAACTTCCTGCAGGGCACGCTGGCGTCGCGACTGGGCGATGACGACAAGGCGGTAACGCATTTCGAGCGGGTTCACAGGATTCTCGAGGCCCTTACCGAGCCCTATCTGAACAACAAGCCCGACCTGGTTCTGCTCGGCGGAGTGGCGCTGATAAATCTGGACCGGTTTGAAGAGGCGATCGCCTTTCTCGAACGCTACGTGAGCCTCGCGCCGGCCGACCACAACGGCAGACGTTTTTTGGGTATCGCCCTGATGAATACGGGCAACCAGGCGCGCGCGGCCAGGCTGTTCCGCAACCTCACCGTGGACCGGCCCGAGGATCCGTTGGCGCAAACGCTGCTCGGCACGGCCTATCTGGAAATGGGTGATAACGAACGCGCTCACCGGCATCTTCAGGAGGCCGTCGGGCTGGCTCCCGATTCCGCCGACGCGCGGTTCAATCTGGGCCTCGCGCGGCTGGCGCTTGGCAGTCCCGAGGGCGCGATTTTCGAGTTGGTTCGCGCGGCGCAGCTGGCGCCCTTGGCGATTGAGCCGCGCGCTTTGCTGGTCTCGGCCTTCATGCGTGGCCAGAATCTGGATGAAGCCCTGCGCGTGGCGCAGGAAATCGTCGAACGTCACGACCAGTACCCGTTCAGCCACAATCTGCTGGGCACGGTGCTGGTGGCGCGGGGCGAGCTCGAGCCGGCGCGCGCGGCCTTCGAACAGGCGCTGGCCTTCGATTCCAGATACGGCCCGGCTCTGATCAACCTGGCCGGCCTCGACCTGGCGGCGGAGGATTTTTCGCGCGCCCGCAACTATTACAGCGAGGTGCTGCAATACGACGCCAAAGATGTCGCCGCCATGCTGGGTCTGGCCGAATTGTCGCGGCGGCAGAACGATGGCGATGCCGCGCTTGACTGGATCGACAAGGCGCAACAGGCTGCGCCCGACGATCCACGCCCCTGGGAGTATCTGGTCAGGCAGCGCGCGGCTGCGGGGGACCTTGAAGGCGCACTGGAAGCCGCTCAGACCTATTCGGAATCCCATCCGGATAACTATCAGTTTCGCAATTTCAGGGCGCAAATGCTGATGGCGCTGGACAAGCCGGAGGAGGCGGCGTCCCTCTATTCCCAGTCTGTCGAGACCGCCGAAAACCGCGCCCAGGCGCTGACCAAC
>JAKSBY010000803.1 GCA_022360855.1 Sphingomonadales bacterium
CTCACTTGCAGATTTGCAAAGATTCCAGCCTGAAATAGCAGCCATTACTGCACAGGCGCAATATTGAGTCTGATTGATCAGCCAGCCCGGGCCATCTTCTTCCGGGCTTCTATCTCCTTGCCTTTTGTAACCGGATCGCCAATCCTCTCGGCAAAAGCGCAGGGAGGTCTTGTGGCCAGCAACCGCACCGGGGTCTATCCCGGCACATTCGATCCGATTACCAGGGGCCATCTTGATATTATCCGGAGGGGCCTGAAGCTCGTCGACCGGCTGGTGATCGGCGTCGGCGTGAATCCTGGAAAGGATCCCATGTTTTCGCTCGAGGAGCGGGCCGAGATGGTCCGCCTCGAAACCGCGGGATTGGCCAATCAGGACGGCGGCGCCATCGAGGTCGTTCCCTTCGACAGCCTGCTGATGGATTTCGCCGTCTCGGTCGGAGCAGGTATCATCGTTCGTGGCTTGCGCGCCGTCTCCGACTTTGAGTATGAGTTCCAGATGGCCGGCATGAATCAGCATCTCAATCCGGAGATCGAGACGGTGTTCCTGATGGCGGACGCCTCGCTGCAGCCCATCGCCTCGCGCTTGGTCAAAGAAATCGCGCGTTACGGAGGCGAGATCGACGATTTCGTCCCGCCGCGCGTAGCCGAAGCCATCAAGCAGCGTGTCGGCGAGCAAGCCGCAGACTGAACTCCCCGCTCCCTGAAAGATTCCCGTGCAATTTGGGATTTTCGTGCTAGGAACGCCGCCGTGTCGCCGAGCGGCGCCGCAGACAAGCGACAAGCGAGGAAGATGGAATGAAAAAAGGACTGCCGGTTGCGGTCATCGTTGCGTTTATTGGAATAGCGGTTGCAGTGTGGGTCGGCCAGTCACCGGAAAAGGCGCCCGAACCCGAGGCCGACGCCGCAGCATCAACAGGAGACCTGGACGTGTCCCAACTCAAAGACCCTGAAAACGCGCTGGTTTTGCAGCTCTCCACGGGCGGACCCGTGATCATCGAGATGTATCCGGACAAGGCGCCGAATCACGTTGCGCGCTTCAAGGAACTGTCGCGCCAGGGCTTCTACGACGGCGTCGTCTTTCATCGGGTGATCGAAGGCTTCATGGCGCAGACCGGCGATCCCACGGGCACCGGCACCGGCGGATCAGGGCAGAACATCGCCGCCGAATTTAACGATGTGCCGCATGAGCGCGGCACCGTGTCGACGGCGCGGTCAGGCCACCCGGACTCCGCCGACAGCCAGTTCTTCATCGTTTTTGACCGGGCGCCGCATCTGGATGGGCAGTATACCGCCTTCGGCCGGGTCGTCGCCGGCATGGACTATGTCGACGCCATCACCAAGGGCCCGGCGAGCCAGAACGGCAACGTGCCCGCATCCGAGCGCGACAGCATCGTCACCGCGCGGGTCGCAGCCGACGTGACCGACGCGGAGTAGCCGGGAGCGCCGAGGCGCGCCGTCATGGACGTCTCCGAATTCGATTTTCACCTGCCGAAGGACCGAATCGCGTTGAGGCCGTGTCGACCGCGCGACGCGGCCCGAATGCTGGTGGTGCAGGGCAACGCCCTGGCGGATCACGGCGTGCGCGACCTGCCGCGGTTTCTGTCTGCCGATGACGTGCTGGTTTTCAA
>JAKSBY010000265.1 GCA_022360855.1 Sphingomonadales bacterium
CAACAAACTCTCGAAAATCGTAGCCTGATAGCGCATGGCTTGGGCTCCTAAGCGAGTGTCAACTCAACCGGTCTTAAGCAAAACCAGTTGAATCCAAGCCATGCACAACGTCTACAAAATTCTTAACCGGACAACACTGGGCTTGACCGGCGGGTCCATGTAGAAACTGCCTCGGCTGCTCAGATATGGATTCGCCGATCAAGTGGGCGAATGAAAGTTTGGAAGCAAGCTGACGGAAGTGAAGAACGCCCTAATCCGCCGATGCCTTTGCGATGTAGAGCTCGCGCAGGCGCGTCGCCACAGGGCCCGGCCGGCCGTCGCCAATCGCCTTGCCGTCGATCGCGACCACGGGGTAGACGAAGGACGAGGCCGAGGTAACGAAGGCCTCCGAGGCCGCCCAGGCCTCGTCCAGCGAGAACGGCCGTTCCTCGAATCTGAGGTTGGTCTCGTCGCAAAGCGCCAGCACCACCTGGCGGGTTATGCCGGGGAGGATTTCGCTCCCCAACTGTCGTGTGATCAGGGTGCCATCCGGTGCCAGGATGAAGGCGTTGTTCGATGAGCCCTCGGTGACCAGGCCGTCGGCGACGAACCACGCATCGTCCACGCCCGCTTGGCTGGCCGCCTGCTTGGCCAGGCATGCCGCAAGCAGGGCGGTCGTCTTGATGTCGCAGCGCCCCCAGCGGATGTCGGGGGTCGAGATGACGCGGATGCCGCTGCGCGCCTTGGGATCGTTTTCCAGCTCTTTGACCTGGGTGAACATCACCAAGGTCGGCTCCGCATCTTCCGGGAACACGAAGTCGCGATCCGCGGCGCCACGGCTGACCTGCAGGTAGATCACGCCCTCGTCCAGCCGGTTGCGGTCCACAAGCTCCTGTTGAATGGCGGTAATATCGGCGACGGGCAGCGGCGACTCAAGGCCGATCTCATCGAGCGAGCGCGCGAGCCGCGCCAAATGCGCCGCATTGTCGATCAACCGGCCGCGCAGCACGGAAGTCACCTCATAGACCGCATCGGCAAACAGAAAGCCACGGTCGAAGACCGAGACCTTCGCCTCTTCCTCAGGCACAAATTCGCCGTTCACATAAACGATACGCGACACGCCCTTCTCCCCGGCCGTATAAAGACTGGCGACCCCGGCAGGACTCGAACCTGCGACACCCAGATTAGGAATCTGGTGCTCTATCCGGCTGAGCTACGGGGCCGCTCGGCTCCATGTGCCCGATCCGCCCGGGGCCGTCAACCGGACCGGGCTTTTTGATCGGCCCGGGCGCTGATAGGGTGCGCGGATGACCGACCATATCTCGCTCGAGGGCTGGCGTCAGACGGGGCACCGCTTTCCCTATCACGGCCACGACATCTTCTACCGCCGCGAAGGCAAAGGCCCGGCGCTCCTGCTGATCCACGGCTTCCCGACCGCCTCGCACGACTGGCACAAGATCTGGCCTGAGTTGGTGACCCGTTTCGAGGTCATCGCGCCGGATATGATCGGCTTCGGCTTCTCCGCCAAGCCCCGAGACTACGCCTATTCGCTCCGCGACCAGGCAACGCTGCACGAACAGCTCCTGCGCGCCATGGGCATCGCGGAATTCCACATCCTGGCGCATGACTACGGCGTCTCGGTGACGCAGGAGCTGATGGCCCGCGAGCAGGCCTGCGCCGCCGGCGGCGAGCCCGGCCTTCGGATCCTGTCGGTCGCGCTCCTGAACGGCGGGCTGTTTCCGGAGACGCACCGCGCGGTCCTGACTCAGAAGCTCCTGTTGAGCCCCATCGGCCCCCTGCTCTCCCGGCTCCTGTCCAAGAAAAAAATGGGCAGGACCATGACCCGCATCTTCGGGCCAGACACCCCGCCAAGCGCCGAAACCATCGACGATTTCTGGGCGCTTATCGCCGAGAACGACGGCAACCGGATCATGCACAAGCTGATCCGCTACATGCCCGAGCGCGTTGAGAACCGCGCCACCTGGGTCGGCGCGCTGCAGATGGCGGCGCAGCCGCTGCGGCTGATCAACGGCCCGGAAGACCCGATCTCCGGCCGCCACATGGCCGAACGCTTCTGCGAGCTGATCCCCGACCCCGACATCGTCTTCCTGGAGCGTATCGGCCACTACCTGCAAGTCGAAGACCCCGCAGGGGTCTTGCAGGCGTTTCTGGAGTTTCAGGACCGCATCGCGGCAAACTGAGAATGGGCAAGCTGATTACGCTCAAGAATTGCCAAATTCCCTCCGAGGCCACGGTGATCTGGTCGTTGCTCGACCAACATGGCATCCCAGCCTGGCTACCAAATTGGAGTCATCTCTCGGTCGAGCCCCACCTCAGCATCGCTCTTGGCGGGGTGCCTGTTCTTGTCAGCTCGGAAGACGAGGAGGATGCACGAGCGTTGCTCGACGATGTCTCCGATGAGCCCTATGAAATCTGTCCCAATTGTGGCGGGGGTGCCGTCGAGCGTCCGCCGCCCATACTCCGCAGCCTGACCACTTTCCTCATTGCGCTTTACATGCCGTCGTCGACCCCAAAGCGCCGCTGTCGCGACTGCAACCATCGCTGGCTGGTTCGCCGGCCCAGGGTGATTCACATCATCGGGGTCGCGCTGCTCTTGTTTGCGATTCCGATTGGCGGGCTAATTCCTTTGGTCCATGGGTACTACTAGCCGCCGCTCCCAGAGATACTGGTAATGCGGCCTTAGCTCCTCTGCGATGGCGGCTTCGCGGCGGGTGAGGTGCAATTCGCGTTCCCTATAAGGGTTGAAGCCGGTGGACTTGATCACCGCGTCGTACCAGTGGGGCGCCCAGACGCCGTCGGTGGGGCGTGGGCCGGCGGGCCAGGCGAGCATGCGGTCGGTGAAGGGGATGCCGACCCGGTTGCACAGCTCAGTCAGCATGGCTTCCGGATCTTTCAGCACGTCCTTGGCGTCGAGCACGGGCGGGGCAGCGCCTGTTTCCTGGGCGACGAAATCGTAGAGCGCGACCTGTGTGGCCAGGCCGAAATCCTCTGCTG
>JAKSBY010000475.1 GCA_022360855.1 Sphingomonadales bacterium
CCGAGAAGGCCGCCAGGGCGAGGGTCGAGCCGGTCGAAATCCGGCGTGCGCCGGCGGCGGCCACATCGGCGACGGTCAGCTCGACCCCGGGCAGGCCCATGAGCACGTTGACCGGCTTGGAGACTGCCTCGCAGACCGTCTTGATCTGTTCCAGTGTGGTGAGGCCGGGCGCATAGAGGACGTCGGCTCCGGCCGCCTCATAGGCTTGCAGCCGCCTGATCGTATCGTCGAGATCGCGCAGGCGGTGCAGGAAATTCTCCGCCCGTCCGGTGAGGACCAGCGGGCTTTTAATCGACGCCAACGCATCGGCCGCCGCGGCAATGCGGTCGCTTGCCAGCTCGATATCGTAAATCGGCGCGGTGGGATCGCCGCTTGCGTCCTCGATGGAGGCGCCGGCCAGGCCAGCCTCGACGGCCAGCCGCATGGTTTCCGCGCAGTCCTCGGGCGTGTGACCGAAGCCGTTCTCCAGATCCGCCGATACGGGAACATCGACCGCCGCGGCGATGGCGGCGCCGTGTGCGATCGCTTCGGCGCGGGTCACGCCGTAGTCGAGCCGGCCCAGGCTGTGCGCGAAGCCGGCGCTCGACGTGGCCAGCGCCTTGAAGCCGAGCCCGGCCAGGATGCGCGCCGAGCCGAGATCCCAGGGATTGGGCATGACGAGCACGTCCGGGCCCTCATGGAGTTCGCGAAAGCGGGTCGCCTTGGCCGTCGAGTCTGCTGACATGGGTGAATCCTCCTTCCGCCCCTTATTGCACATCCATTGATCGAACGCATTCCCAAGCACCGGGCTTGCGGCCTGTACTCGGCCACAGGGAGGTCCGTGCATATGGTGTTTGGATCGATCTTCGAGGATGTCGAAGCCTTCATCGAACGGGGCGGCCCGATGATGGCGATCATCTTCGTGATCATCCTCCTGATCTGGGCACTGGCCTTCGAACGCATGGTCTATCTGCGCGTCGTCTTCCCCGAACGCGCGAAGGCCGCTTTGGAAGACTGGAACAGCCGTTCGGACAAGACGTCCTGGTACGCCTACAGCATCCGCCGCGCCATGCTCAGCCGGATCCGCCTCGAAGCGGAAACGAATCTGGGCCTGATCAATACCCTGGTCGCGATCAGCCCGATGTGCGGCCTGCTCGGAACCGTGGTCGGCATGATCAGCGTTTTCCACGTGATGATGGTGCTGGGCAACAGCGACGTGCGGGCCCTTGCCGCGGGCGTCTCGGAGGCTACGTTGACGACGATGGCCGGGATGGTCGGCGCGCTCTCCGGGCTGTTCCTGTCCAGGCTGGTCCAACGTCGGACGCGTGCGGCCAATGCGGAGCTGGAACGCGCGCTTCACGCCGGCGAAGAGGATTATTCGCCGGCGTCGGCCCGCGCATGAGTGAGCTCGGCGGTCGCCTGCAGGACGATTCTGGATGACGACCACAGAAAGAGCGATGCCATGATGGCCGCGACGACCAAATCCGGCCAGGCCGACGCCGTCAGCCAGACCGCGAAGCCGGCGATTATTACCGCGACGTTGCCGATGGCGTCGTTGCGGCTGCAGAGCCACACCGAACGCACATTCGAGTCGCCGTCCCGGTATCTCAGCAGCAGGAAGACGCTCGCCAGGTTGGCGGCCAGCGCCAGAAACCCGATTGCGCCCATGACCTCGGCCTTCGGCAGGCCGAGCACCAGTACCTGATAGGCGGTGGAAATCAGCACCCAGAGCCCGAGCACCGCCAGGCTCAGCCCCTTGAAGAGCGCCGCGCGGGCGCGCGCCCTGAGCGACATGCCGATGACATAGAGGCTCAGCGCATAGGTCGCGGAATCGGCGAGAAAATCCAGGGCGTCGGCTTTCAGCGCCTGCGAATTCGCGCTGAAACCGGCGGCGAGCTCGACGACGAACATGGTGAAGTTGATCGCGATAACGATAAACAAGATACGCTTATAGCGCGGGTCGGCGCCGTCGAACCCGGGCGCACAACTGGAATGGCCAAGACTCAAACGTCAATCTCCAGGGCGGACTGCAATCAACTTCGGCCCACTGAATAGCCCGGCCCCGCGCCGGCTGCAACATCCCGCTCCAGCCCGGCGACATAGCGGCGCGCTTCATCGATTGCCGCGGTCCACAGGGCGGTCAGCGGAGCCGCCATATCGGCGGGCAGAGCCGTGCCCTCCCAGTCGATGGTCAGATACCGGTCCAAAAGCCCGTCGAGGTCGAGGTCGGGAAACGCCGAAGAGAAACTCTCCATGGCCGGCCCGGTCATGCCTTTCAGGCGACAGAGCGCGAAAAAGAGCTGGCTCTCGCCGGCCTGGCCGATGCATTCGAACGGCAGTTGATCCTCCAATCCCAGCAGCTGTCGAAACAGGCCGGCATTCTCGGGAACCTCCAGCAGGTTTTCCGGTCCGAAAGCGGCGATCACGGTCTCGCGCGGCAGAAATGCGGAATAGCCGAGCCAGACGTATAGGCATTTGGCGCAGCGTCGGCACCAGGGCTTGGCGATGTTGCAGGAATGCGCGGCCGGCACCGCCGCCAGGTCCCGCCTGAGAAGCGCGAAGATCAGCGTATCGTAGATCGGCTTCAGGAGACTGAAATAGCTGAAGCCCTCGATCAGATACCGGGAGATGTAGGCGTTGATCAGGCCCTCCGCCGCCGCCGATTTGCCCCACTGATGATTGATGTCCTCGCCGGTTTTGGACCAGCGGAGCTGGCCCGTGTCGGCGCTCCGTTCATGCCCGAGGGCGATGTGGCTGTAGCCTCGCGACAGCACCAGCGGCAGGGCGGCAAAGATCGAGCTCGGGGTTTCCGCCGCGGTCAGCGTGGTAACGCCGAAATCGGGCCGCAGATCGAGTACCGGCGACGTCAGGAAGTCATCGAGCACCCATTGCCGGAAGACGCGTTTCTGGGCGCCATGGGCCTGAAGACCGGCGATCAGATCGAACTGTTGTTGCATATCGCCATAGACCGACGCGGCGTAGGCGAGCGAATCGTAGGCGGCGCCGGCGCGTTCGAGCAGTTTCATGGCGACGAGGCTGTCTTTGCCGCCGCCGCAAAAATGCAGGAGCGGGATTTCGCCGGTTTCCGGCCGGACCGGCGGCTCCGAACCATCCGGGCCGGGCCTGTCGGCAAATTCCGGCCCAGGATAATCCGGCAGATCGTTTTTATAGCGCCACTCGGCCCAGACGTTATGAAAGACTGTCTGC
>JAKSBY010000515.1 GCA_022360855.1 Sphingomonadales bacterium
GATGGCGTGCAAATGATCGTATTGCCGCATCAGCGCGCGGTAGGCATCGATCAGCCGAATACCGGAATCCCAGACATGGGTGGCCTCGCCGCCGGCGCCGTTGACTTCGACGATGCGAAAGCCCCGGCCCGCCCGAACCTCCGCGAAGTCGGCAAACCTGATATCGAACCGCCCGAAATAGAATTCCGGAATGTCGCGCGCAATCGCATCGAACGCCCGGGTCATGGCCGGCGTGACGAAGCGCTGGCCGTCGCGGAAGATGGTGCCGCGGCTGTGGCTGCCGGCAAAGGCCAGCCGGAACGCCTCGTTCTTGGGAATGACCTCGTCCAGCCGGCCGCGGTGCCGCGGCAGGTAGATGTTTGCGATGCGTCCGGCGCGGCTGTCGCGTTCGATCAATTCCCTGAGGGTCGCGCGGCCGTTGCCGATCACGTAGGGGAAGTATTTCAGCGTGACCGAGAAAATCTCGCCGTTTTCAGCGCCGGGGTAGCGCACGTAGAAGATGCCCGCTTCGCCTTCCAGGTCGATCAGCTCCTGGATCAGGAGATCGGCGTGTTCCGGGAATTCCGAGAGATAGCCCGCCAGGTCTTCTCGGGAACGCGCCACCTGAACTCCGATGCCACGGCAGCCGATATCGGGTTTGAGCACGACCGGGAAGTCGAGCCCGGCATGGCGCATTGCCGCCAGCGCGCGGTCGACTTTCATGACGCGGATGTCCGCACCGCTGCATTTAAGCCGCGTGTAATGCGCCAGCAGATTGCGGGCATTGTCGGTGACGCGGCTCAAGACCTCGAACTTGCTTTCGCCGATCAGGCCGCTGCCGGGGAAGCCGGGGTTGGCGTTGGTCGGCAAGGTGGTGCCGCGATAGCGGATGGCCAGCCAGACCCAATAGAGCGCCATCGGCGCGTAAAACAACTTGGTGGGCCAGAACTCGAACAGCGACAACGGCTTGCGGCGCGGCTCCAGCGGCGGCATGCCCGCATGCGGCACGCGCCCGTCGGCCGTGCGGGGCGGGTCAGCTTTGTCCGCCATGTCCGGGAAGCGCGGGCCGGCGGACGATCAGTCGCGGAACGACGAAGACCGCCACAACGATCGCGGCCGCGCCGGCCCAGCGCCACGGCCCGAGTTCGTCCATCACCATGACGCCGAGCGTCAGCACGAGCGTGTAGATCAAGCCGGTCCAGATCAGGGCCGCGGTGATCAGGGTCAAAAGAAATGCCGTGAAGGGCAGGGCAAAGAAGCCGGACGCCGTATAGGTCGGCAGCCGGGTTCCGGGAACAAACCGGCTGGAAAACCAGATCGACAGTTTGCGCTCTTCGAGGAAGTTTTTGGCGAGAAAAACGTGGCGGCGTTCCAACAGTCGCTTGGCCCATCCACCGCGCGCCGCCAGGTGCCCCAGCGCATACAGGCCCGCATCGCCGATAACGATGCCGAGATTGACGGCGAGAAAGGCGAGGACGGGATCGACGGCGCCATGCGCCGCAAGAAGTGCGCCGCCCACGGTCGCGCCGTCTTCGGTCACAAAGGTCGTCAGCAGCAGGGCGGCGGCAATGCCGAGCGGATAGCTCGCCAAATGTCCGAATGCCGCCAATATCTGATCAAGCATACGCGTCAGCCCTGTCTCCCAAGCCGATTAAGCCATCCGGGGCGCGGGAATCAATGGAATTTCTCGCAAGTCTGGTGGCGGGGGATATCCATGCTGTGGGGGGAAGCAGGGATTTGAGGGGTGGATACCCCCCGCCATAAACTGATGGCATTCGGACCGTCATGGGCCTGTTTCCACGCTCATGGGCAATGTCCTCTGGCCGCTGCCAATCCGCTGCAGCCAAAGCCCGGCGCACCATTTCGTAGACGTGCCCAGCCCCACATCCGAATTCGATCAGGTTAGATATCGCTCGTCATGCGGTCACTGGCAAATCACGCCTTGTTGAGCGGCAAAATTGTGATGCAAAAACGCGCGCCACGCGTCATGAAAGCGAAACAGTTTGCCTGGAGAATAGCGGGTTGACACCGCGCCGATAATGATTTGCGCTGTTGAAGGCAGACTCTGCGGGGGCAAGGGGTGAGCGAAGGACTTCACAAAGTTCTCTTTCTGTGCACCGGCAATTCGGCGCGCAGTATCATGGCCGAGAGCATTCTCGACCGCCTGGGCGCGGGCAGGTTCGCCGCGTTCAGCGCCGGCAGTCAGCCCGCCGGAGCCGTCAACCCTCATGCGGAGCGGCTGCTGAAGCAGCTCAACTACAAGACCGACGGGCTTAGCTCGAAGAGCTGGGACGAATTCGGCCGGGACGGTGCGCCGGAGTTGGATTTCGTGTTCACGGTCTGCGACAGCGCGGCGGCGGAGACTTGTCCGGTCTGGCCGGGTCAGCCGATGACCGCTCATTGGGGGTTTCCCGATCCCGCCGCGTTCGAAGGCTCGGACGCCGAGATCGCTGCATTCTTTGCCGATGTCTACCGCCAGATCTACAATCGCATATCGATTTTCGTGAATTTGCCGCTCGAGGCCCTCGATCGGTTGAGCCTGCAAAGGCGGCTCGACGAAATCGGCCGCGCCGACCCAAACCGCCTAGAGACTGCCCCTGCCATATGAATTCCTTTTCTCTCGCGCGCCGTCTGGCCGCCGAAGCCGTTGGCAGCGCGTTTCTGCTCGCTGTCGTCGTCGGTTCCAACCTGATGGGAGAGCGGCTGACGGGCGGCGATCCGGCGATGACGTTGCTTGCCGCCTCATTAGCCACGGGCGCCGTCCTCTTCGTGATCATCTCGATGTTCGGGGGGATTTCCGGCGCGCATTTCAACCCGGCCGTGACTCTGGGATTCCTTATCCGGCGGCAGATTCCAGCCGGCGACGCCGGGCTCTATGTGGTTGCGCAGATCGCCGGCGCGCTCGTGGGCGTCGTTGTGGCGCATCTGATGTTCGAATTGCCGCCCTTGGTGTCGGCAGATGTCGCGCGGCCCGGCGCCAATCAGTGGCTCGGCGAGTTTATCGCCACCTTCGGTCTCGTCGCGGCGATCTTCCTCTGCATGCGCTTTCGGCCCGAGATGGTCGGGGCCACGGTCGGACTTTTTATCGGCGCAGGCTACTGGTTCACGATCTCAACATCTTTCGCAAACCCGGCCGTCACGCTCGCGCGCATGGTCTCGGCCGGCCCGGCGGGCATCGATGCCAGCTTCGTTCCCGGCTTCATCGCGGCGCAGCTCGCCGGCGCCGCGGCGGCCGCGCTCTTTTGCGCCTGGATCGTGCGGGACGACCCGGCGCAGACTTGAAGCACAGCATGGGACGCCGGAGTGGTCAGTCGATAACTGGTGGGCTCTGAAGCCGCAATCTCATGAACATATTAATAGTAATTTCGTGATATTATCAGTAGTAATTACGTGCGAGTTCTAATCGCAAATCTGTGACAAGACTTCTTTCTACCTCAAATGATGGTTTTCCAGATGGATGACGACCTCCTTCCGCGGCACCTGATTACCGAGCTCGTGGATGCCCTTTCGCATGCGCGGGTCGTCAACCTCGTCGGGCCGCGCCAAGTCGGTAAGACCACCCTGGTGCGCGATCTGTTCAGCCAGGGCCGGTTCATCACCCTTGATGACGACGCGATACGGGCGGCCATAGAGACGGATCCGTTCGGCCAGATCTCGGCACTCAAGGAGGAGCTTGGGAGCGCGCCGCTTGTCATTGACGAGGCGCAGCGCTCGAAGGATCTGTCGCTTGCCATCAAACGGATCGTAGACAGCGATCGTCGCAAGGGCCAGTTCATCCTGACAGGTTCGTCCAACGTTTTCCGTACCGCCAATGTCGCCGATTCCCTGGCGGGCCGAATGCTGTCGTTGAAGCTTTGGCCCTTGTCTGCGGCGGAAATTCATCGTCGGCCCGCTTCGCGGCTGATCGATTGGGCGCTGGACGACGCGCCGCAGCTCGCGCGTATCGGCCTCGAGAAGGCCGGTCGGGCCGAGATCATTAATCTTCTGCTCCGAGGCGGATTTCCGGACATCCGAAAACTCCCGCTTCGGGCCCGGCAACGGCACTATCGCGATACCGTCGATACCATTGTCGATCGCGATGTGGCCGATATTGTGCGTGTACGAAAGACCGATGCACTACGCCGGCTGATCGATCAGATGGCCGCCAGGACGGCCCAGGAACTCAATATCGCCGAATTAACGTCGGTGTTGCAGATTCGCCGTGAAACTGCGGAGCAGCATCTCGACGTCCTGCTGCGGCTTTCGGTTGTCGCCAAGCTCGGGGCATGGACCTCCGGCGAAGGAAAAAGGGAAATCAAGAACCCCAAATACCATTTTGTCGACAGCGGAACCGTCTGCGCCCTAAGGCGCTTTGGGGACGATGCCTTTAACATCGGCGGCGCCCCGACCGCGCTTGGCCCCGTTCTCGAAAGCTACGTCTTCAACGAGCTCTTGCGCGCCGCTCCTTTCCAGGCTGCCGACCTTCGCTTCTATCATTGGCGTAGCGCCGACAGGCGGGAGATCGACATTCTGATCGAAAGCGGGCCGAATCTGATCGGCATCGAGGTCAAAGCCGCGACAACCGTCTCCGGGGACGATGTCAGGCATCTGCGCTGGTTTGCGACCCGGGGACCGGGTCGAACCAAGCGGTTCACCGGGCTGGTGTTTTATCTCGGTGACGAAAAGCTCTCCTTCGGCGATAGGACGTTCGTTCTGCCGGTCAGCAGTCTGTGGGCGGAGATAGGCTAATCGGCGTAGCGTGCGGAGATTTCGGACAACCCGGCGTCGATGGCCGCACGGTCGAACACGCGTCCGCGCAGGATGACCGCGGCGGGTGTGTCCAGCACGGACAAGTCCTCCAGGGGATTTCCGTTCAGCAGAACCAGGTCGGCGCGCTTGCCGGGTGCGATCATTCCGAAATCGTCCTCATTGGCGAAGTAGTGGCCGACATTGGCGGTCGCGGATTTGAGGATGTCATAGGGCCCAAGCCCGGCCTCGCGCATGGCGGCGATCTCCCGGCGCACTGAGAATCCGGGAACGCTGAAGAGCTGCGGCGAATCGGTGCCGAACAGGATCGGGACGCCGCGGTCGTTCAGGGTCTTGAGCAGGCGGTCGCGGTTCTCGATCCGCACACCGTGGGTCGGCGCGCCGTTTGTGCGCCGTGGGCGGAAGCGGTTTTTCCACCCGGTCACGACACGCTTCGGCATGTATTTCAGTTCGTCGTAGGCAAGCAGGGCTTCGAGTTGGGGAACGCCGTAGAGGATTTCCCACAAGGCGTGGGTCGGTACGATCCAGGCGCCCGCCTCCCGCGTCAGATCGGCGACCGCGTCAAGCTCGACCTGGGGCACCGGTTCGGCCTCGCCGCCCAGATAGGCGATGTAGCCGTCGATATGATCGAACGTCTCCTGGCTTTGCGCCAGCGCTTGCGCCAGGCCGACATCCTCCGGCACATGCCCGGCGAAGCGGATGCCGAGCGCATTCGCCGTCTCCGCCACCGCATCAAATTCGGCGCGGGTCAGGCCGGGGTGGATCTTCAGCAGGTTCCAGCCGGCGTCGACTTGCGCCCGCACCATCGCGCGCGCCTGTTCCGGTGAACTCACCGAGTTGCCGTTGAAGCTGGGGCCGGCGAGGTAGAGCGTCGGTGAGACGACCTCGCCGGAATTCGCCTGCTCGCGAAGCTGCAGCTGGCCGAGATGGCCCAGCATGCCGCGCACCGTGGTCACGCCGTTGGCGACATAGAGGAACAGGATGTCGGCAATTTCCTGCGTATCGGTTGCGGGCGAGGGAATGTGGCCGTGCATTTCCGCCAGGCCGGGGATAAGCACCTTTCCGCTGCCGTCGATGATCCGCCCGGATGTAGGCAGGGCCATGGCCGCTGTCGGCCCCATGGCGACGATCCGCTCGCCTTCGACAACGACCGTTTGGCCGGCAAGCGCCCGATCGTCCGCCATCGTCAGGACGGTGACGTTGGTGATCGCCAACGGCTCTGCTTCGGCGCTGGCCGGTGCTACGAACGCCAAGGCTGCCAGCCAAAACCCAAGAAACAGCCGTCTCGGTCCTGTTGTCATTCGAAGTTCCCCCGCTATCGCAGCTCATCGACTACCAATGCCAGGGCATCCAGGCAACCGCGCCCCAGATGTTTGCAGCGAGCCGGCGACCATCCGAATTCGGGATCGGGCGCATCGGCATTGTCTTTGAAGGGCATTTCCAGGGTCATGGCCAGGCAGCCGAAATTCTCGGCCACCCAATCGGTGCATTTTCGGAAGTCCGACGACCCCGGCGCGGCCACAGGATAGCCGTGCTCGGTCTGAAAGTCCGGGTTGAGGCGGGCGAGGCCGTCCGTGAACCGGCGCAACAGGTCGAGCTGGCGTTCGGTGACCGAGGGGATGCCCTCGAAGCCGATGATGTAGTTATAGGGAAGTTCCTCGTCGCCATGGACGTCGAGGTGAAAATCCACGCCGGTCTGGCGCATATACTCCCGCACCAACGCGACTTCGGGGCTTTTCTCCATGGTTGGCGTGTGCCACTCACGATTGAGATTGGCGCCCGCCGCATTGGTGCGCAGGTGGCCGCGTCGGGAGCCGTCCGGATTCATGTTGGGCACGACATAGAATTGAGCCTTCTCCAGCAGGCTGCGGGCCAGGGGATCGGCCGGGTCCAGAAGGCGGTCGAGGAAACCCTCCATCCACCATTCCGCCATGGTTTCGCCGGGGTGCTGACGCGCGATGAACCAGCATTTGCGCCGGCCCTCGGCGCCGTGGCCGATCTCCAGCATGTCCAGGTCCTGGCCGTCCAGGGTGGAACCCAGGACATGCCCGGTGCAGAGCGGGGAGGCGGTGCTTTTGGCGATGAGGTCGGCGTGGCGCTCCATGGAATAGGGCGCGAAGTAGGCGAGATAGACGGACTCGCGGGCCGGCGTCAGCGTGATCTCGAGATTGGCGCCGTCATAGGCCGTATCGACGCGAAACCAGCTTTCCCGGTCGTAGGAGGCGCAGGCCCGGTAGCCCGGCCAGCCGCCGACATAGGCGGCCTCGCCGGCATTGGTGATCGTGAGCCGGCAGGGGGTGTCTTTCGCGCCGGTGAGGCGGAAATAGAACCACTGGAAGAATTCGGAGTTGTTGTCGCGGCGGATGCTGAGCCGGATATCGTCCGGCGAGGAACACGCTTCGACTTCGATATTGCCGCCGTCGAAGCTGGAGGAGATGCGGAGTGTCATGGTGCTACAACTCGATAGTTACAACTCAATAGATGAGTCCCGGTTCCGGGACCGGCGCGCGATAACGGCTGGTTTCGCCGGACGCTCCGGGGAAATCCTCAAACAGGGCGTCCAGCATCATCGGAATTAGCAGCGTCAGATCGGCGCTCGGCCCGTCGCTCTTGACCCGGGCCTCGTAGAGATTACGGCTGCCGCCGGGCTCCAGGAGGATCAGAACCAGGCGCCGGCGGTGCGTCTGCTTGGGGCCCTCGCCCAAGGGAAAGCTGACCCCGACACCGCCGCCCACGTGGCTCCCGCCGCCGCCAACGCCGACACCGACGGTCGATTGCGGTCCATCGTCGAAGCGGTTCAACGGCGTGACCGAATAGTCGAGCCGCGCGATGATGTCCGGGATGGTGTCGCCGGCCGGAACGTAGCCGTAGTCACGCAGCCGCTCGCCGACAAAATCGGCATATTTCATGAATTCCAGCGTATTCTCCTTGGCCGGATCGAGCGGCTCGAACAGCACCGACCGGCCGCCCGGGGTGCCGATCTCATGAAAACGGGTGACGTCCGCCTCGAAGTGGCGAGCACAGGCCGAAACCGTCAGGGCGAGGAGCGCACAAAACATGGCAGCGGCACGGGTCCGCATGACTGGTCCTCCCGATTGAGACCGCGCATCATCGGTGATCGCCGGCCGGCCCGCAAGCCGTTCACGAAGGATTGAGCGTCGTTAGATGCGCGTTCGGGGGTCAGCGCCTGCCGTTTTCGGTGGGGTCGCCGTTGCGAATCGCTCGGAGATGGCCCTCGATCATGTCCAAAGTATGAACGATTCGCGCAATCGCGCCGAAAAGAACGGCGGCGAGAAGGGCCGAAGACATGACCTCGAGATTGCCGGCAAAATAGATGACGGCGATGCCGGCGAGGGCGGAAAACACGGCGATGAAGTATAGGAGGATGTGCAGCGGTCCGCCCCTTTTTATGAGTCACTGAGAACCGTCGGGCACTCTAACTGCCGGTGATTACGAAACTATTTCCCACGACAGACATAAAAAACACGGAACGTTTGTTGTCATGCTTAACGATTAAGAAAGACCGTAGGAGTCATACTCTTGCCATACTCCGGCGTGATGGTGAGATGGCTTCAAGAGTAGATACTGGCCGAAAGGCCGATTCCCTTTCCATGACTGTTGACCGGGGCCATCGATCCCCGGAAAATGGTCTTGTCCAACTTTACCATAAGTGGTTCGAAATCGTGTACTGCAACACTCCCGAACTCATCGAGCAAGCCTTCCGACTTCGCTACCAAGTCTACTGCCTCGAAACCGGTTATTTCGATCCCGGCGCAAATCCCGACGGCATGGAGACCGACGAATATGACGAACGGTCGGCCCATAGCATCCTGATCCATAAACCTACGGGTCAGGTCGCCGGTACGGTACGGCTTATCCTTCCGGACGACTCGCTTTCCGACGGTGGCTTGCCGGCAAGGATGATCTCCAAGGACGGCCTTGGGATGCTTGCGCCGTCCGACCTGCCGATCGGGAAAACGGCGGAGATTTCGCGATTTGCCGTATCGAAGAAGTTCCGGCGGCGGCAAGGCGATTCCACATACCCGGCCTCGAACCCGGACTCTCCGGATTCGCCCGGTTATGACGATCGCCGCGTGGTTCCCAGTATCACGCTTGGGCTGATGAAGGCGGTCGTCGAGATGGGGAAGCACCACGGAATCACCCATGTCTGTGCCGTGGTCGAGCCGGCTCTATTGCGGCTCCTCAGACAATTGGGGATCACCTTTTACAAGGCGGGCAAGGCGGTGGAGTATCACGGTGTCCGCCAGCCGGTTTATCGTGATTTCGATTCCTGGTCGGCCAGCATCTATGAGCAGCGGCCGGAAATCTGGGAGCTGATCACGGATTCCGGCAGGATCTGGCCCTTGACGCGCGCAGAGAGCAAAGCGCTCGCCTAGAGCAGCCACGACCACATTGGCGCTCGCCTTAAAACAGCCCGACGTGACCCGCGAGGTTCCGATAGACTCGAAATTCGACTACGGCAGGGCTTTCGTGCGCAACCTTGGTTGGGTCACGGAGCGCGAGCAGCAGATTCTTCGGCAGAGCCGCGTGGCAATCGCCGGCATGGGCGGCGTTGGCGGATCCCACTTGCTTTCCCTGGCCAGGCTCGGCATCGGCCACTTTCACATCGCCGATTTCGACACGTTCGACATTGCCAATTTCAACCGCCAGATCGGCGCGACCGTATCGAGCGCTGGCCGCCCAAAGGCCGAGGTCTTGGCGGCGATGGCGCGGGACATCAATCCCGAGGCCGAGATCAGGATTTTTGACGAGGGCGTGACCGAGGACAATATCGACGCCTTCCTCGACGGTGTCGACCTCTTCGTCGATGGGTTCGATTTTTTCGTTCTCGACATGCGCGCCAAGGTGTTTGCCCGTTGCCATGAGCTGGGGATCCCAGGTTTGATCATCGCGCCGCTGGGCATGGGCGCGGCCTACCTGAACTTCATGCCCGGCGGCATGTCGTTCGAGGAATATTTCGGTTTTGACGGCGCATCGGAAGACATGAAGGCGATCAAATTCCTGATCGGCCTCGGCCCCAAGGGACTTCATCGCAGTTACCTCATCGATCCGTCGCGGGTGGACTTCGCCAATCGCCGGGTGCCGTCGACGGGTATGTCGTGCTTCATCTGCTCCGGCGTGGCCGGGGTCGAGGCCCTCAAGGTCCTGCTTGGCCGGGGGCGGGTGCGTCCGGTGCCCTGCTACCAGCATTTCGATCCCTACCGGGAGACATGGGTCAGGGGCAGGGTGCCTGGCGGCCGACGCAATCCCCTGCAACGGCTGAAGTGCCGGCTGGCCTACATGACCGTCAAAGCTTTCGAAAGCCGCGCGCGCCCGGCGGAGGAGGAGCTCCCGGAAGACGCGCCGGTCCTGAGGCGAATCCTGAACGAGGCGCGCTGGGCGCCGAGCGGCGATAACTCGCAGCCCTGGGCCTTCGAGATCACCGGCGAGCTGGCGGTCCGTGTCGCCATCGATCGTGAGCCCGGCAACGTCTATCAGTTCGACGACGGCCGCCCGAATGTTGTCGCCGCGGGCTGTTTGCTGGAAACCATGGCGGTCGCCGCTTCCTGCTTCGGGCTCAGCATGGAATGGGAGATGGCGGCGGAAGCGCCGCAGCTCTTGCTTGACGTGACCTTTCATTCGGATTCTGACATCGCGCCGGATCCGCTTGCACCATTCATCCCGCTACGATCAGTCGATCGACGGCCTTACAGGCAGGCGCCGCTGACGGAGGCCGAGAAGGCGGCGTTGGACGCGGCGGTCGGCCCTGAATTCGTCGTGCACTGGTATGAGGCCCGCGCCGAGCGGCAGGCCCACGCCAGGCTCAACGGCCTGGCGACGCGGCTCAGGCTCAGCATTCCCGAATGCCGGCGCGTTCATCGCGACGTGGTTCGCCAGGAGGCCTTTCCCAGGGAGGGAATGCCGGCAAAGTCAATCGGCCTCGATCCGCTGACCACACGGCTGATGCCCTGGGTGAACGGCGCTTGGTGGCGTACGAAGCTGCTCAACCGGTATCTCGGCGGGGCCTGGTTTGCCAGCCTGCAACTGGATTACCGGACGGGGATGGCCTGCGCGGCGCATTTTGCCGTTACATGGCCGGAGCCGCCCGATACATCGCGCAGTCCAGGCGACTGGATCGCGGCGGGACGGGCGATGCAGCGGTTCTGGCTCGAGGCGGAGCGGATCGGGTTGGTTCTCCAGCCGAGCTTCGCACCGTCGTGCTTCGCGCAACTCGCAGGAAGCGGTGAAGTATTCTCGTCAGCCGGGTGGGCCTCGAAGCAGGCGGCGGCGATCGCCGAACGATTCCAAGAGACGGTCGGCGCCGGCGAGACGGCTGTGGCATTCCTCGGTCGCATCGGCTTTCCGAAGTCCGCTCCCGTGCCATCCCGCTCTCGGCGCCGCCCGCTGCGCGACCTCAGCGGTACTTAAGAGGGAAGCGTTGCCGCAAAAGAAGAACGGCGGCCCGAAGGACCGCCGTTCAGCCGCTCTAGCAGCGGGAATAAGGAGGATTGTTTAGGCCTTGCGGCGGCGCTGGCTAGCGGCGCCAAGACCC
>JAKSBY010000027.1 GCA_022360855.1 Sphingomonadales bacterium
CAATCGATCCCGCTCGGGCGCCTGGCCGAGGTCGACGACATCGTCCCCACCTACGTGTTCCTGGCATCCGACGAGGCGCGGCACTATCAGGGCCAGTGCCTCAGCCCCAACGGCGGCGACGTGTTTCTGTAAGTAGGCCGCACCTTAAGCTCCGGCGGGTCGGCCGATGCCCGAAGACGTCACCGATAAGGACTACCGGCCGCAGGAGCCGATCCCGTTCATGCTGGAAGCCTTCTTGGAAGGCGATGCCGCCTTCAAGCGGGCACGCAAGGAGCGGTTCGGCGGCTTTGTTTGAGAAGGACGGCAAGGCGCAACTGTGTAACTAGGGGATGCTGACGACAACCCTTGGTATTTTGTACTAGCTGCGAATATTCATTAGGTTGTTCTCGGAAAATCCGAGGCGGCTGAAACTAACGCTATGTTATTGCATAACATTGCTCTTGGCCCTAAATTCCTCGCAACAAAATTGAGGGGGCCGGCATTGCGAGAACATCAGGGCAAGCGTGTGAAAAACTGGATCGTGGCGACCACGCTTTGTGTGTTCGCGCTGGTTCAGTATGCGGCGACGGCCCATGATGAAAACGACCATCGGCATGATCACGAAATACATGTTTGTGGGCTGTGCAATTTGGCAGGTTTTGGCGACAAAGCGTTGTTGCCGAGCGGCGTCCGTGGCATCGCGCCTTTTCCAACTTATATTGCCTCACCCAAACAGGTCAGACCGCCGCTAAATGTTGATCGGTTTAATTCTTATACCTCGCGCGCGCCGCCTTTTTTCGTTTAAGGGCGATATTGCCTGCTGAATTATGCCGGCGCGATAAACGCGCCTGCGCATAATAATCACGCGCGATATCAGGCTTTTCGCAAGCGCACAACTGCTCGGTTTCTTCCTCGTTAAGTTACAACTGCAAGGCAGGGCATGAGATTCTGCTCTGAGCTGCAGCAGCGCGTGCCCGTCCCGTCAGTCGCAATCCTATTTCTCCCACCAGTCCCAATCGTGTTTTTGGAGAGAGTCTGAATTCCATGTCCAGCACAGCTTACCGTAATCTCTTGCTCGGCGGCGTTTTTGTTGTCGTTGCAGTACTTCCCACCAACGCACAAGCCCAAACTGTTGATGCGTCTTCTGAGGCGACACCTGATCAGGAGGAGGCGGAAAAGACCCTTGATCTGATCGTCGTGACCGGACGGCCGATCGAAAACTACGCCGCGTCCGATGCTTTGACGGGTACCAAGTCCAATGCGCTGTTGAAGGATCTTCCGCTTGCCGTATCCGTTGTCCCGCAGGAGCTGATCCAGGACCGGGCGATATCCTATCTTGGCGAGGCGCTGGACAGCGTATCGGGCGCCCAGCGCAAGCAGGGCTACGGCGGCACCCAGAACTTTGGCGCCTTCTTGCGCGGCTTTGACTCTGGATTTTTGACGCTTCGCAATGGCATCAGAGACTTCGGGTTTTACACCCTGCGGGACGCCGCCAATGTTGAGCGGTTTGAAGTGCTGAAAGGTCCGGGCTCGGTCCTTTATGGCGCTTTGCAGCCTGGTGGCATCACCAACACGATCACGAAACAGCCGACCGCCGATCCGTTAGCGCGTGTTTCGGTTCTGGTGGGAAGCTATGACCGCTATCGCATCAAGGGCGACTTTGGCGGCCCGGTCACGGATCAGTTATTCTTCCGGTTCAACGCTGCGGCGGAAGACGCCGAGAGCTTTCGCGATGAAGTGAAGAGCGATGGGTACTTTCTGGCGCCGGTCGTAACCTGGCGGCCAAGTGAACGATTCCAATGGACGTTGGAGCTTGAGCATAAGCAGACCGACTACACATGGGACTTGGGGCTGCCGCGCAACGAGGTCTCTTTCAATGTTCCGGTAAGCCGCTTTTTGGGCGAACCCGATGGGATCAACGAGGTCCGCTCAACGGTCTTTTCCTCAACGATTAACTATGAGCTGAGTGACGCCTGGCGCTTCCGACAAGTGACGTCCTATGCGGAAACCAGTGGCGATTATAAACTGCGCTCGGCGTTCGCGGTTGCAGATGACGGCCGCACGGCAATCCGCTCTGCGTTCGATACGGATGAATCATCGAGCACCTTGGGTGTTGTCAATGACGTGATCGGCGAGTTCGAGGCGTTCGGCCTCGACCATCAATTGGTGGTCGGCGCTGATTTCTACGAAATCGAGTCCTCCTTCTTTTTCGATTTCAGGCCGCTTGATCCGATCGACATCTTTGAGCCGGTTTACGGGGGCGCCCTCGGCGACCCGTTTCCGCTCTTTGCAGAAGACAGCAAGGATCGCAGTTACGGGGTCTATATTCAGGATCTTATCTCCATCGGCGAGCGCTGGAAGATCCTTGCCGGGCTACGTCATGACTGGAATGATTATCGCGCCATTGACACGCTGGGCGATACGGTAAGCCGCGACACCGATGAAAGCGCTTTCAGCCCGCAATTCGGCATCGTGTTTCAGCCCGATAGCGACACCAGCCTTTACGCGAGCTATTCAAGCTCCTTCCAGCCCGTGCGCAGCGGTAGAGTATTTGGCGACGGCGCGCTCGAACCAGAGGAAGGCGAGCAATTCGAAGTCGGGGTCAAGCGCAGCTGGTTCGATGGTCGGCTTTCAACGTCTGTGGCGCTCTTCAATATCATCAAAAAGAACGTCAATACGACCGACCCGGACAATCCGCTCTTCATTATACAGACCGGCGAGCAAAGAAGCCGCGGCGTGGAGCTTGACGTCGCTGGTTCTCCCTTGCCCGGCTGGGATGTGATTTTCGGCGGCGCCTACATCGACGCCGAAGTGACAGAAGACAATCGCATCGCTGTCGGCTCCGGCCTGCCGGGCGCGCCGGAATGGAGCGCGAGCCTGTGGAGCAAATATACATTGCAGGACGGTTTCCTAAGCGGTTTGGAGCTGGGCGGCGGGGTTTTCTATGTGGGCGAGCGCGAGGCGAGTCTGCCGAACGGTATTGTTCTGCCGTCTTATGTGCGCCTTGATGCGTTTGCGTCCTATCCGTTCGGCGATTTCGATGTTCAACTGAACGTCAAGAACATCACCGATGAGGACATCTATGATCTCACCTCGACCTCCATCCTGCCGCAGGAGCCGATAACGGTCTCCTTGCGTCTATCTTACGATTTCTTCGGCAGAGGACGCTAAACATGGTCATCGCGAGCGCGCGCCGCGAGATCATGCTGCAATGGCGGGACGGGCGCATCAGCGCCGTCTCCCTTGCCCTGGCCGTGGCGTGCCTCGCAACGCTTTTTATGGGCTGGCTGAATTATCAGGACTACAGCCATGACTATGCGCATTTTACCGAAGAAATCCGCGATCAATGGGTGGGGCAGGGCGAGCGTCATCCGCACCGCGCCGCCCACTACGGAATCTATGTGTCAAAACCGGCCTCGCCCCTTTCCGTTCTGGAGCCGGGTCTCGCGCCGGCTACGGGCCAGGCGATCTGGCTGAACGCTCATGACCGCACCACCTATTCAAATCCGCCGTCCCATGACGATATCGTCGCCTATACGGTGATGAACATGGCGAGCCCGGCGGCCATCATGACCGTGCTGGGCGGCCTCTTCGCTCTGGTGCTCGGCGCACTCGGCATTGTGCGCGAACGCGAAGACGGCGTCTTGCGCCAGATCATCGCCCAGGGCGGACGAGGGAGCGATTGGGCGCTCGGCAAGCTCGCCGGATTATCGGCCGTGGTTGCGGCGCCGTTTTTGCCGATCCTGTTCCTTGCCGGTCTGGTTCTGGTGCTGACGGCGGAGCCGTCCATCCGCGTTGACGCCGCACTCCGCGTCGCCGGGTTTTTGATTGTGAATGCGGGTTTTCTGCTGGCGATGCTCTGTGTGGGACTCATTGTGTCCTGTCTTGCCAAGACGGCGCGCAGCGCCCTGCTGATCGCTTTTTCGTTCTGGATTGCGGTCTTTATCATTGCGCCGCGCGGAACCTCCGCCTGGATCGAAGCTGTACATCCCACGGTCGACTGGGAGGCCTTTCAGGCCGAGATCGTTACGGTCTTCAACGAAGGCTATGACGACCGCCCAGGTTATGGCGTCCAACTGGCCGCGCTTGAGCGCGACACCATGGCTGAATATGGCGTTGAAAGGCTTGAAGACCTTCCCGTCGGGTTTTCGGGCATACGGATGATCCATATGAGCGACTGGTCGTCGGAGGTGAGCGACCGTGCCTATGGCGACATGCGCACGCTCTGGGACCGTCAAAGCCGGTTGCGCACCTATGCGTCAATGGCTTTTCCCTATCTTGCCGTCCGCTCGGCGTCGCAGAATATGGCGGCGGCGGACTGGCCGCATTTCCGCGCCTTCTCCGAAGCCGCCGAAGACTATCGGCGCAGTATCGTTCGCCAGCTCGACGAGGTCATCAAGGACGAATTGCGCGGCGAGGTCTGGGAGATGGATTCGGACGCAAGCGTCTGGTCTCGGACAGAACCGTTTTCATACGCATCGCCGGGCGCGGCCTGGGCGATCGCTCAGTCCTGGCCCGCTTTTCTGGTGCTGTTCCTATGGGCGGTTGTCGGTGTCGTAATCCTGTGTCAGGCGGCCGGGAGGCTGGCGCCATGACAAAGGTCTCCTTTTCAAGACTGTTGCGCAAAGAGCGGTTCGCCTTTTTCCGGGACAGGACCAATATCGCCGTCTTGTTTATATTTTTGCTCTGCCTGGCCGTTGCGGGCTGGAACGGTGTGCGCAACGCGAACCTTGCGGAAGAAACGGCGGCCGTGGCGATTAAGGCCGATGCAGACGCTTTTGCGCGGAAAATCTCGTTGCTTCGGCAAATTAACGCCGGCGACGCGGAGCCAGGCCGCTGGAATGATCCGCGTAAAGCCCATCAGAGCGTTTTGCACCGCAAGCGGCCGTTGACCCCTTGGCCCGCGGAAATGCGCTTTTTGTCGGCTGAGAATGATCCGCTGACGCCGGCGCTTATGGAAGTCGGCATGGCGACGCGCCACACCAACCCCGATCCCGTATTCGGCGATCCGTCGCAACGCCTGGACGGTCCGTTTGATCTCATTTTTGTGGTGGCCTGGCTTGCGCCGCTGATTGTGATCCTGCTGTCTTATGACGTTCTGGCGCGGGACCGCGAATTGGGGCAGGCGCGGATTCTGGCGAGCCAGAATGTCTCTTTAAGGCGAATTGTGCTGGCCCGCTTGGCCGTCCGGTTTATCAGCGTCTCGCTCGTCGTTTCAGGAGGTGTCGCGGTCGCCCTTGTTTTGTCGCCGGGCGCCGGGATGGCGAGCCTTGCCGGCGGCGCCCTGTGGCTCTTGGGGTTGCTCCTGTTTCTCGGATTTTGGTTCTCGCTCTCAGCGCTCGTCAATGCGCGCAGCCGCAACGCCGCGGCGGCGGGCCAAACGCTATTGGCGGTCTGGGCGGGCGTAACCTTGATCCTGCCGCTCCTTGTCGGCGTATGCGCGAAGGTCGCGTCCCCGCCGATCGACCGGTTTGAGACAATCTTGGAGTACCGGGCTCTATCCAACGAGCTTAATCATTATCGAGACGAGATTGCCGAAGAATACTTTTCGGCGGCGTCGGTCGACGCGTCCCGCGAAGAGCTAGGTGATGAATACGCCCAGTACTTCGTGACGGTGTTCTATCCCATGCAATTGGCGTTTGACGACAAGTATCGCGCCATCGGCGCGTCGATTGAACGCCAGCGCGCTGAACAGGCGAAGACTTTGCGTATCGGCGCTTTTCTAAGTCCGGCATTGGCGATGAAACTCTTAAGCGATGATCTCGCCGGTGGCGCGCCGGAAAGACGGGCGTGGTTTCTTCGGAACGTCGATGCCTATCAGGATCAGTGGCGCGCCGCCTTTGACCGAAAGATTACCGAGGTCTTGCCGATGACCGTCCGGGACTATGAAGCCAAACCGGAGTTTGCAAGCAGGCCCGAACCTTTCTGTGCGCGCTGGATACGAATTATGGGCCTCTTGGCGGCGCTCGGCCTGCCGGCGCTCATCGTTACATTTTCGGCCTGGCGGGCGTTAAGGAAAGCAGCGCCGTAGGAGAGACAGATGCTTGAAATCGATAACTTGAGAAAATCATTCGGCGCCAAACAGGCGCTTTGCGGTCTCAGCATCAGCGTCGCCGCTGGAAACGTCTACGCCCTCTTGGGGCCGAACGGCGCCGGCAAGACAACGACCATCAACGTCTGTCTCGGTTTTATCGAGCCTGACCAGGGAAAGGTGCTGATCGGCGATGTTGATCCTGCGACGGACCCGATGGGCGCACGCGCGCAGCTTGCCTATATCCCGGAAAACGTCACCCTCTATGGCGCGTTAACGGGGTTTGAGAATCTCGACTATTTCTCCGAACTCGCCGGAAAGCGTTATGGCCGGCAGGACTTGAACGCATTCCTTGCGCGCGCCGAGCTGGCCGAGGAAGCCATGAGCAGGCAGGTGAAAACCTATTCAAAGGGCATGCGTCAAAAAGTGGGCGTCGCCATCGCCCTCGCCAAACAGGCGCGTCTGTTGCTTCTTGACGAGCCGACCAGCGGTCTTGATCCGCGCGCGTCCCATGAATTCAGCATACTGCTTGAAGATCTGTCAAAAGAAGGCATGGCGATCCTCATGGCAACCCATGATCTGTTCCGGGCGCGTGAAGCCGCTTCCCATATCGGCATTATGGTCGACGGCGCCCTCAAGGCGGAGATGCTCGCAGAAGAGACGACATCTGAAGAGATTGAGCGGGTCTATCTCGAAGCGACGAAAGTGGGAGCGTAGACGCTGGCTCCATTGCCCAGGGCATCAAAGAATGAAGTATTGTGTATTAGCAAGAGTGGCCCATTGATATGCTCACAAGGCGCAGCCTGATCGCAAGTGCCGGCGCGAGCCTTTTGCTTTCCGCCATGAATTCTCCTGTCGGGGACAATCCGATTGTCTCACATGTCCCCTATGCCTTTCCATTTGAAGACTACGAAAGCTGGCTTGCCTTCATGGATAAAGCGCCTGACCCCGCCTGGCGTGCCGATGCCATGCGCCGCCTGATCCCGGAGGATGTGTTTTTAAGCTATCGTGATCAGAAGACCTTGCGCACCGAGCAAATAGTCTATCTCAATGAAGGCTTGCGAATTAATGGTTTCGCCGTTGCCCCACGTCAGATAGAGGCGCCGCTTCCCGTTATTCTGTACGCCCATGGGGGCGTCGCCCAGTGGGGCCGTATTACCTTCTTTGACTTGTTAGAGCTTCATCGGCTTGCCGAGCAGGGATATGTGGTGATTGCATCGGCCCTTCGCGGAGAAGGTGGAAGCGAAGGCAAGCCTAATCTCGGGGCAGGCGACCTTTCTGACATGTTGCGGCTGCTGGATGTGGCGGCGCATATCGATGGTGCCGATACGGCGCGCGTTGGTCTTTGGGGGTTTTCACGCGGCGGCGGCCTTGGCTACCGTATGATTGCCGCTTCTGATCGAATTGCAGCGGCTGTGCTGGTTGGAGCATCAAGTGATCTTGTCGGCTCGCCGCGCCGACAGGAATTCGATACACATGTCTACCCTGGGATTGTCGATAACTATGCTACCGATAAGGATGCCGCATTGCGCACCCTTTCCGCTGTGTACTGGCCGGAGCGATTGTCGAAAAACACCAGGTTGCTGTTGATTCACGGCGCCGACGATGAGCGGGTTCCCGTGCGGAGCTCTCTGGTCATGGCGCAACACCTCTCCCGTCTCAAAAGAGACTATCAGCTTCTCGTGCTCGAAAACGGGTCACACACCTTAATCGAGCATCAACTGCGCGTGCGGCGGGAAATAGACCGCTGGTTCGCCGCCTATTTGCGAACTTGATGCCGAGTGTTTGCGCGTTCGCCTGCGACAAGCCTGGGTACCAACCACATCGTCGTTGGCCGCACACCACCTCTCGAAGGCGCTAAGCTCCGCCACGGCGCCCCGGCATGTTCCGCACATTATGGCGGCGTTATCTCCTTTATCGAGAGCACGGATGACGACATCTTCGGTCATAGCGACGGCCTAGCGGTTCAGATCTAGCGCTAAGTGGTGCGCACGATAGAGAGACCTCGGCAGGATACCATCAAACCTCAATCAACGAATGACGTATAGCGGGAAGTGGGGTAGATGGTGGGGGGCAGTTGAGTGGGATTCTGTTTTTATAGGGTAATCAAATAGATAGATTGGAAAATAGACGGCTTCCTCGAAGCCATCAATACTGTCTTGTCGCGCGAGCCTTCATGGCTCGAATTCTATAGCGGCAACGTTCGGCGCGGTGACCTCGACGAGGCTCAGGTCAGCGTGCTGAAGAGGCCGAAGAACAGATGGTTGAGGCTGCTCTTGCTGAAGCTCTATACGCCGCCGCGATGTGGAACGGCGATATCGTAGAAGCCAGAAATGTGATGGACACAGCGGCAGAGGCCACGGGGCATGCGGATGCCTTACTTTCCGGCTGGCAATACGTGTGGGTCGGGGCTGCTCTTGAGGCCGAGAGGGATATTGACGGCACACATCTCGCGTATCGAAAAGCGATGAGCCGCCTTGGGAGCATAATTGCTCTCCCCCGCGTCGTCGGCGCGGACGGACGGCGCAAAGGACGATCTCTTTGGGTCGGCGGGAAATAAATGGCCTAGGCTCCGGACTCGTAACCAGTAGCTGACGGTTGCTGCGAGGCATATGGTGGAGAGGAAGACGCCTGCCCTGCGGTCGTAGCGGGTGCCGATACGAGCGTCTTATGCTTTTGGCCCGCTTCAGGTGCGTCCCGCGTCGGGCGTCCGTGCGCCGCCGCGGGCGGACCGCCATTCTTCGCTGTCCGGATCAAAGCCGAGCCGCTCCATGCGACGGCGCCATCGCTGTCTCGCCAG
>JAKSBY010000125.1 GCA_022360855.1 Sphingomonadales bacterium
CAAGATTCCAGGGGTTCCGCGTGGTGCCGTGAAGCAATGTGTGGGTCACGCCATCCAGCCCGTATTCCGCCGTCGCCACCTTTCCGATCATGATGGCGCCGGCACGGCGCAGGCGCGCGATCTGAGGCGTGTCGGAAGAGGCGAGCGGTGCATCCCTCGCCATCAGGGAGCCGTTGCGCGTGGGCATGCCGATGCATGTGTCGCGCAAATCCTTCACCGCCACCGGCACCCCTGCGAAGGGCGGTGCCGGCTCACCGCGCCCAAGGCGCGCATCGAAGGCCTCGGCCGCCGCCATCGCCCCATCCGCGTCGACAAAGACAAAGGCATTGATCGGCCCGTCCAGCCTGGCGATGCGATCCAGACACGCCGCGACCTGAGCCCGCGCCGTCGTCCGGCGGTCGCGCACGGCTTCGGCAATTCCGATGGCGCTGCAAGGTTCAGGATGGGACATTGGCGTCTCCAATCTATAGATATTCAAATTTACTATACAATAGTTCAAATTTCTATACTTTGACGTCGAAAGCTATGAGATCACCATGACAAACGGACAGACACCGGCAGCAGCCCAAGGCGTCACCGTTCACAGATTGCCGCGGCAAGGGCTCCTCAAAATACAGTTGAGGGGGCCGCATCCTGACGTTTGCCAAAGGCTCGGTGACGCGTTTGGCGCGCGGCCGCCGAGGAAATCCGGGACGTCCGCGGTAACACCCCAAGGCGTTGCGATCTGGCTGTCGCCCGACGCCTGGCTTATCGTAACGGCCGCAGAAGAAGTCCCTGCCCTGACCGCACGCTTCAGCCAGGCGCTAGAGGGCACCACCCACCTTGTTTCGGACGTCAGCCACGCACACAGCGTCTTCGAGGTGGCCGGCAAGGATGCTCGCGGTCTCCTGGCACGGGTGTGTGCTCTTGATCTTCACCCGCCGCGATTTTCCGTCGGCGACGCGGCCCGGTCGCTCATGGTCCGTATTCCGCTCCTGATCCATATGCATGACGCAGCCCCCACCTACCGCCTCTTTGTGGATCGAAGCTTCTCATCCTATGCGGCCGACTGGCTTGTCGATGCCTGCGACGGGCTGAGGCAACGGGTTGACACCTGATGCGGTATTCCCTCCCAGGCATCTTCAGGCAAGTATGTCGCGGCCACACAGGCTGGCCGCGGGTCTGGCGCGACAGCGAACCGGCGCAGAGCTACGACGTGATCGTCGTCGGCGGCGGGGGCCACGGATTGGCGACCGCCTATTATCTGGCGCGCCGGCATGGCGTCCGGCGGGTCTGCGTTCTGGAAAAAGGATGGATCGGCGGCGGCAATACCGGGCGCAATACGACGATTGTGCGCTCCAACTACCTCCATCCGGAAAGCGCGCGCTTTTACGATTTCTCTCTGAAGCTCTACGAAGGCCTCGGCCGCGAGCTCAACTACAATATCATGTTCGGGCAGCCGGGTGTTCTGAACCTAGCCTACAGCCGGCAGGAACTGAGGCAAATGAACCGGCGTGTCAACGCGCTGCGCCATGCCGGCGTTACGGCGCATATGATGACGGTCGGGGAAATCTACCGCCGGCTTCCCCATCTGAGGCCGCCTGAAGACCTGGCGCGCCCGATTTTTGGAGGTTTCCTGCAGCCCAGGGGCGGCACGGTCCGGCACGACGCGGTGGCCTGGGGATACGCCCGCGCCGCGAGCCGGTTGGGCGTCGATATCGTCCAGAACTGCACCGTCGAGAGCATCGCCGTCAACGGCGGGCGGGTGTCGGGCGTGGCGACGAGCCGGGGAGAGATCCGTGCCGACCGGATCCTTCTGGCTACCGGGGGCCATGCCAGCATTCTGGCGCGCCGGGCCAGCCTTTCGATGCCGATTACGTCCTTCGCGCTTCAGGCCATGGTCTCCGAGCCCATACGCCCGTTCTTCAACGTCGTCCTCGACGGGCCCGTCTATGTCAGCCAGTCGGACCGGGGCGAGCTGGTGGTCGGCGGCGGTACGGACCTCTTCAACAGCTATGCGCAGCGGGGGATCGCCTCGACATGCGAGCGGAACTTTGCCGTTCTGGTCGATCTCTTCCCGTGTTTCAGCCGCTTGAAATGGATGCGGCAATGGGCGGGCATCGTGGATTACACCCCGGATCACAGTCCAATCCTGGGGCCCACCGAAATCGAAGGTCTGTTCCTCTCGGCCGGCTGGGGAAGCTACGGCTTCAAGGCGATCCCCGCCGGTGGCTACACACTTGCTCACACCATGGCCACCGGGCGCGTCCACGACCTCATCAAGCCTTTTTCTCTCGACCGGTTCGTCACGGGCGCGCTGATCGACGAAGGCGCATCGTCGGGCATGGATCTGGGGAGGCCCGTCATATGATGACCCTCCCATGCCCCTGGTGCGGCCCCCGCGATCGGGAGGAATTCCGGTGGCGCGGGCAAGCCCATATCGTGCGTCCGGCCCGGCCCGAGCTGATCGACGACGAGGCGTGGGCGCGCTACCTCTTTGCCCGCGACAATACACGGGGAGTAGCGCGCGAGGTCTGGCATCACATCTATGGCTGCGGCGGGTGGTTCTCCATGGAGCGTGACACGGCCTCGCACGCCATCAAGACCGTCTACGGCATGCACGACACCCCGCCCACGGCACGATCATGACCACGCAAGCCTTCCGACTTCCGACAGGCGGGCGCATCGACCGCTCCAGGCCGCTGGAGTTTACGTTCAATGGACAATCGCTGATCGGCTACGAGGGCGATACCCTCGCTTCCGCCCTGTTGGCCAACGGCATTTTGCTGGTTGCGCGGAGTTTCCGATACCATTGTCCGCGGGGCATCTACAGCGCCGGGGTCGAGGAACCCCATGCATTCGTCGCCATCGGCAATGGAGCGACGACAGAGCCAAATGTTCGGGCAACGCGGCAGCGCCTCTTCGACGGCCTGGAAGCGCGCAGCCAAAACGGCTGGCCCAGCCTCAGGTTCGATCTCGGCGCGCTGGTCGGCGCCGCCACGCGGTTTCTGCCGGTCGGCTTTTACTACAAGACCTTCATGTGGCCGTCGTGGCACTGGTACACCGGTGTGGTGCGACGCCTCGCCGGCGTGGCCCCGCTCCCCGAAGGCGGCGACCCGGACCGCTATGACAAGATTAACGCCCACTGCGACATCCTGGTGGTCGGTGGCGGGCCGGCCGGGCTCGCGGCGGCACTGGCCGCGGCCGCGGCCGGCGTATGCGTGATCATCGCCGATGACCAGCCGGAGCTTGGCGGCGCCCTGCTTTCAGAGCCTCTCCGGGAGCGCGAACGGGTCGATAAGCTTATTCGTGATGTCGAACAACGGCCAAATGTTACCATCCTTACATCCTGCACGGTCGTCGCTGCGTGGGACGACAACTATTTTACCGCGCTGGAGGAGATCGATCAGGCTGGCGGCGGTGCGGTATCGCAACGGCTCTGGAAGATCAGAAGCCGAAAGACGATCCTTGCGACCGGCGCCATCGAACGGCCCCTCGTCTTCCCAAACAACGACCGGCCGGGCGTTATGCTGGCCGCCTCCGCGCGGCAATATGTCAACCGATATGCGGTCAGGCCGGGGAACCACGCCGTCGTATTCACAAACAACGACACCGCCTGGCACGCCGCGTTCGAGCTACATGCCGCGGGAATTCATATCGCCGCGATTGTCGACGTGCGCGCCGCGCCGCCGGACGCGCTCATGGAAGCGGCCAGTAATCGCGGCATTGCATGCTATCCCGGATATGAGGTCGCCGACACAAAGGGACGCGCGCGTATTCGCGGCGTGACGATCGAAAAACGGGGTCAAGCTCGAGATCGGATTCGTCTCGACTGCGATCTGTTATGCGCCTCCGGCGGGTGGTCCCCGACGCTTCATCTCTATTCGCAGGCGGGCGGGCGACTGACCTATTGCGATCAACGGGCCTGCTTTGTGCCTGCCAATGCACCGGGTTCGATCCGTCCGGCCGGCGCGGCCAATGGGCACTTTGCGATAAAGGACGCCATCGACGATGGCCGCGATGCCGGCACCGTCCCGACGTCGGTCGCAAAGCGCGCGGCAGCCTCCATCGAGCCCTATTGGGGATACACCTCCAACGCACGCGCGCGGCAATGGGTCGACCTGCATCACGATGTCACGCTCGAGGATGTGCATCTCGCGGCCCGCGAGGGATTCGTTTCGGTCGAGCATCTGAAGCGCTACACGACAATCGGCATGGCGCCCGACCAGGGCAAGACGTCAAATGTCAACGCCCTCGCCGCCCTTGGGCGCGCCACCGGCCGCACGCCGGGCGAGGTGGGCACGACGACGTTCCGCCCTCCTTTCAACCCGATCCGGCTGGGCGCGCTGGCGGGGCGTGAAACCGGAACGCGAATCTGGCCGCTGCGGCGCCTTCCCAACCATGACTGGCACGTGGACGCCGGCGGCCTGATGGAGGACTTCGGCGGCTGGCTGCGCGCCGCCTGTTACCTACGGCCCGGAGAAGATGAGGATGCCGCCATCCACCGCGAAGTCATCGCGGCGCGGCGCGGCGTGGCGCTGCTGGACAGTTCCTCGCTGGGCAAGATCGAGGTGACGGGCCCCGACGCCGCGCAATTCCTGGACCGCATCTATGTCAATCGGGTGGACACGCTGAAGGTCGGGCGCGCGCGCTACGGCATGATGCTGAACGAAAACGGCGTCCTGACCGACGATGGCGTACTTGCGCGGCTGGACGAAGACCTCTTCCTGGTGTCGAGCTCCAGTTCGGGAACCGCGGACGTCTATCTCGCGCTCGAGGAATGGCTTGAGACCGAATGGCCGAAGCTGGACGTGATTATCCACAACGCCACCAGCCAATGGGCGACCTTTGCGGTAAGCGGCCCCTATGCGCGCGAAGTCGTTACCGTCGTCCTGCCCGATGCTGATTTGACGTTTCCCCACATGTCGGTACAGGCAGGCACGCGCGGGACAGCGGCTTATCGGCTCGCGCGCGTCAGCTTCACAGGCGAATTGTCCTTCGAACTCAGCATTCCGGCTGACGACGCTACCCGAATCAGGGACGCGCTGCTGGCCGCCGGCGCCGCCTATGGCATCACGCCGCTGGGGCAGGAGGCGCTCGATATTCTCCGCCTCGAAAAGGGCTATCTGGAGGTCGGCGTGGATACGGACCTGACGACCACACCGCTCGATGTGGGTTGGGCGCGCGCCATTGCGCGGAAAACCGCCGACTTCATAGGAAAACGTTCGCTGTCGCGTCGGGCGCAGGCCGCCCCGGGCCGGCTGCAGCTAGTCGGTCTGGAGCCCCTTGACCGCTCGGCGCTGCTCCCCGTCGGTTCGCACGTCATCGATCCCGCGACCCGCCGCCCCCAAGGCCACGTCACGTCGAGCTGCCTGAGCCCGACATTGGAAAAGTCGATCGCCCTGGCATTGCTGGCGGGCGGGCATGCCCGCCTCGACGAAATCGTGACCGTCGACGTGGAGGGCAGCTCCATACAAGCACGGGTCGTACCGCTGGCGTTCTACGATCCGGAGGGCCACCGGCTGAACGGTCACGCCTAGACAGTGGCGATCATGGCGCGCACTTCCGCCAAGACCCTGTCCGGCACCTCATAGGGGAACATATGGCTCGTATGCTCCGGAAGCTTCACATGACTTCCGCGCGTCGAAAGTGCTGTCTGTTGCGCCACCGATTGGCGCAGGCCGTCCATGAAGTTATCGGTCTGGCGGTCGTCGAGGTCCAGCGTATCTCCGACGATTTGACGAAGCGAGGCGCGCTCTTCGGAAGACATCTCGGGGGTCATCAGCACGAGCGGAGTTTCTCCCAGCGCTCCTTCTCCAATGGCCAGATCAAACGGATTCTTCATCGCGGACCTGAAGACCGAGGCCTCGGCCAGAAGCGATTTCGGCCGAACCGAATGCCTGTTGATCACATCGGCGACATCGCCGAGCTGGCGCGCAAGGTCGCTCTCGTCGTCGTCAATCTCCGGCTCGACCCACCGGCCCATGCCGAAGTGACTGGCGAGCGCACCGCGCCAGGCCTTACGGATCAACGGCGGAAAGGTGAGATGGCCC
>JAKSBY010000513.1 GCA_022360855.1 Sphingomonadales bacterium
GAACATGCAGTTCATCGTCGGTGAACCGGGTCATGGTCTTGGCCACATCCACATAATGCGGATGCAGGCCTCCGGAGAGCACCGCGCGCTTGCGCCGGGTGATGCGGCGCGCCATCAGGATGGCCTCGGCGGTGGCGGTGGGGCCGTCATACATGGAGGCGTTGGCGACATCCATGCCGGTGAGCTGCGCCACCTGGGTCTGGAACTCGAACAGGACCTGCAGCGTGCCCTGACTGATCTCCGGCTGGTACGGGGTGTAGGCGGTGAGGAATTCGCCGCGCTGGATGAGATGATCGACGCTCGCCGGTACGTGGTGGCGGTAGGCCCCGGCGCCGAGGAAGAACGGCACCGAGCCGGCCGCCAGGTTGCGCGCCGCAAGGCCCCGCAGATGCCGCTCCACCGCCAATTCGCTCCGATGGCGCGGCAGGTCGATCAGGTGCGGCAGCCGTGCGGCCTTCGGCACGTCGCAAAACAACTCGTCCACCGAGGCGACGCCGATCGCCTCGATCATGGCGGCACGGTCGGCCTCGGTATGCGGCAGGTAACGCATCACATGTTCACTCCATTAGGCTGGTACGTCATTGCGAGCGGAGCAAAGCAATCCAAGGATCTCGGAAGCCCCACCCTTCCCGTCATGCCCGTGCAAACGGGCATCCAGACCGTCCTCGACATGGATTCCCGCGTTCGCGGGAATGACAGGGCGGCGGGGATAGGCCGCTGGATTGCTGCGTCGCTGGCGCGCCTCGTAATGACGGGATTGCTGCTTCAACTCTATTCCAGGTCTGCGACAAAGGCGGCATAGGCCTCTTCGTCCATCAGTTCGTCCAATTCTCCGGCGTCAGCCAGGGCGAGCTTGAAAAACCAGCCGTCATCCATTGGCGATTCGTTCACCTTGGCCGGCTCGTCGGCCAGCGCGCCGTTGACCTCGGTCACCTCGCCGCCGACCGGCGCATAGACCTCGCTCGCCGCCTTGACCGATTCGACGACCGCCGCCTCGTCGCCCTTGGCCACGGTCGCGCCGACCTCCGGCAGCTCGACAAAGACGATGTCGCCGAGCGCCTTTTGCGCATAGTCGGAAATCCCGACGCGGGCGGTGTCGCCGTCCACATCGACCCACTCATGGTCTTCGGTAAATCGCAGCATGTTTCTTCCCTCCTCGGAGTGCGATTGTCAGCGCTTGTAGGACTTGGTCACAAAGGGCAGGGCCACCACCCGGCCGGGCAGGGTCTTGCCGCGCACCAGAAAGCCGACCGGCGTGCCGGGCTCGCCCGAAGCGGCGTCCACATAGCCCATGGCCACCGGCCCGCCGACCGACGGGCCGTAGCCGCCGCTGGTGACGCGGCCGATGGCGGTGCCTTCCTCATCGACGATGTCCGCGCCCTCGCGCACCGGTGCCCGGCCTTCGGGCTTGAGCCCGACCCGGCGACGCCCGGGCCCGTCCGCAAGCTCGGCGAGGATCCGCCTAGCACCCGGAAAGTCGCCCGCTTCCCGCCGCCGCTTGGAGACCGCGAAGGCGAGGCCGGCCTCGATCGGCGAGGTCGTCTCGTCGATATCGTGGCCATACAGGCAAAGCCCGGCCTCGAGCCTCAGCGAATCGCGCGCGCCGAGGCCGATGGGGGCGACGTCGTCATGCGCCAGCAACCGGCGTGCCAGGCCTTCTGCCGCATCGCCCGGCACGGAAATCTCGTAGCCGTCTTCCCCGGTATAGCCGGAGCGGCTGACGCGGCAGGCCGCGCCGTTCAGCGTCAGTTCGCGGGACTCCATGAAGGCCATGCCGGCGGCCGCCGGGTCCAAACGCGACAGCACCGCCGCTGCCTGCGGCCCCTGCAATGCCAGCAGGGCCAGATCGGGAAGTTCCTCCAAGCCCGCGTCTGACGGCAGCTTGGCGCGCAGATGTACCAGGTCGTCGGCCTTGCAGGCGGCGTTGACCACAAGCTCCAGGGCCGCGCCGCTGTTGGCAACCATCAGATCGTCGAGAACGCCGCCCCCGTCGTTGGTCAGGAAGCTGTAGCGTTGCCGGCCCGGCGCCAGACCTGCCGGTGTTCTCCCAGTAAAGCAGTTCGCCTTCACGCGCCCCCAGC
>JAKSBY010000105.1 GCA_022360855.1 Sphingomonadales bacterium
CCGATCGCCTCGTTGATCGACCAAAGCATGTTGGGCGGCGCGGCGGGCGAATAGATCGTGAGAGCCGGATGCGCCGCGCGGCTGCCCAAGCCGTCAACAGGCTCCGACGCGGCGCATCCGGACGCGATCACGGCGAGCAGACCCGCCGTGGCGCCGAGCGAGGAAATCGTCCTGTGCCCCCGGATCGGCAAGCTCAGAAGCTCCAGTCCAGTTTGACGCCCCATGTGCGCGGGCGCGAATAGGCGGTCACGGCGCTGCGGCCGACAAATCCGGGGCTGATCTGGATGTTGGTTTTTTCCGTGTTGTTTTCGATGTTGGTGACAAAGGCGGTGAATTCGACGTCCCAGGAGCCAAACAGATAGCTGATATGGGCGTCGGTCTTGGTATTGGCGTCCACCCTGTCGATGACCGGATCGTTGTACTCGCGCAGAAACATGTCGCTGTGCCAATTCATCAGCGCGGCGATGGTCAACCGGCCGTCATTGCCGACGTTCCGCGTGAAATCGAATCCGATGCTGATCGTATGCTCCGACACATAGGGTACACGGTTGCCTTCGAGATTCTGCCGGCCGAACCCCAGGGGGTCGTCCGGGTTGAACACCGGCATGGGATCGCGCGGGTCGGTATTGAAATATTCGTCGAAGGCCGCGTCGACATAGGCGTAGCCGGCCAAGAGGCGCAGATCCGCGGTTATGTTGTAAAAACCGGAGAGCTCGACGCCGTAAATGGTGGTCGCCGTCGCATTGGTCGTGAGCTGCCCCGGCGCGTTGTTGACCGAGGTCAGGTTGGTCAGCTGGAGATCCTTATAGTCGTAAAAGAAGGCGTCCAAATTGAACTGCGCCCGTCCTTCAAGAGGATTCGATTTGAGGCCCAGTTCGAAGGCGAGCACCTCTTCCGGATTGTAGGGCTGGCCGGAGGAGGTGAGGTTGAAGCCGCCCGCCTTGTAGCCGTTGGACACGCTCGCATAAACGAGAGTGTCATCGCCGGGCCGCCATTCCACGGCGGCTTTCCAGGTGACGCGGTCGTAGGACACGCTGACATCGATGAGGTCCGGCGGCGCCGGCCGGCCGAAATTGCTGAGGGTGATTTTCGTGCCGCCGCGATCGTCATGGGTGTAGCGCAGGCCGCCGGTCACGCTGAGTTCGTCGGTGACCGGATAGGTGACCGACCCGAAAACCGCGACAGTCGAGGAATTGCCAAACTCGTCGAGATCGAAAACAGGCAGCGGAAAGATGCCCATGGGGCTCAGGCCATTGAGCGTGACGAGGCGGTTGAGAAAGGTCTCCTCCTCGAAATAGTAGCCGCCGAGGATCCAGTCGAACGACGCGTCGGCTTTGGACGAGAGCCGGAGTTCGACACTGGAGGCGTCGTTGTTCTGCGTCTTGAAGAACTGACTGACGTCGAGCGTTGAGCCGTCGACATCCTGGGAGAGGTCGGAATCCTGGTCGAGAATGCCGCCCTGGATAAAGACGTCGAACCACTCGAACTCCTGCTCGACGCGCCCAAAAACGATGACCGTTTCGGTGTCGTGATTCCCCGGCCGGTTGGTCGCGATGGTCAGCGGATCGGGAAAATCCGGCGGCAAGAGGCCGAGCAGCGCCCGGGTCGGCGGCGGCCCGCCGGCATTGCGCTCGAGATATTTGAGCGGCACGCCCGACCCGTTGAGATCGCTGTAGGTGACGGACACCAGCACGGATGTGCCCGCGCCGCTGTCGAATTTTAGCTGGCCGCGCAGATTGAGGTCGCCGTCTCGTCCGAAGAGATCGTCGGTGCCCGCGATGCCGGAGACGTTTTCCACATAGCCGTCGTCCTCCGCATAAAGCACGCCGACGCGCGCCGCGAGCTGATCGCCGAGGGGCACGTTCAGAACCCCGCGCGCCTCGAACAGGTTGCGCTCGCCATAGGTCGCGCCGACGCGGCCTTCAAATGCGTCCGTCGGTTCGTTGGTAATGACGTTGATCACGCCGCCGGTCGCGTTGCGGCCATAGAGCGTGCCCTGCGGGCCGCGCAGGACCTCCACGCGATCCACGTCAAAAAACATCGCGCTGCCGCCGGTCGGCCGCGGAATGTAAAAGCCGTCTTGATAGAAGGCGACGCCGGAATCGGAAATGGCGCTGGTGCCCTGAAGCCCGATGCC
>JAKSBY010000342.1 GCA_022360855.1 Sphingomonadales bacterium
CCATCAGCGGATCGCGTTGCTGGCGCCGCGCACCCGCTACGGCGAAGCGGTCGCCGATGAGCTGGCAGCAGCGGCGCCCGTCGCTGGTCTCGCGCTCACCCGGGTTCGCTACTCCGCGGCCGATGCCTCGGATGCGGCGGACATCGTGCGCGATCTCGCCGACTATGACCGGCGCGCCCAGGCGCTGAAAACCGAGATGCAAGCGCTCGAAGGACGCGACGACGACATCTCGCGCCGTACGCTCGCCCGCCTCGAAAGGCTCGATACCTTGGGCGACGTGCCGTTCGACGCGCTGCTGCTGCCCGACGGCGGCGCCCGGCTCCGGCAGGTGGTGCCCTTGCTGCCCTACTACGATATCGATCCCGCCAAGGTGCGCTTGCTCGGCACCGGCCTTTGGGAGGATCGTGAGACCCTGCGCGAGCCGACTTTGGTCGGCGGTTGGTACGCCGGGCCGGAGCCGATCGCGCGGCGCGATTTCGAGCAGCGCTATGCCGATGTGTTCGGCGAGCCGCCCGGCGCGATCGCGACGCTCGCCTATGACGCGACCGCGCTTGCGGCGGCGCTGGCGCGGGCCGGCGTTGGGTTCGGCCCGACGGCGATCAACGATCGGCGCGGGTTCCTCGGCGTCGACGGCATCTTCCGGTTCGATTTCGACGGCATGGCGGAACGCGGCCTCGCCGTCTTCGAGATCAAGGGGCGCGGTGCGACCGACGTGGTGAGCCCGGCGCCCGACCGGTTTGACCTTGCGACCGAAGACGTGATCGACGGCGCCGGGTTAGACGAGTAGTTCCGCGAGAACACCGTTGAGCAGCGGCCGCCCCTCCGCCGTCACGCGGAGGAGATCACCGCTCTCGTCGAGATAACCGGCGCTCCGCAAGCGGGCGAGCCCCTCCGAGCTGATCACGCGATCGAGCGCGCAGCAGGTGCGCTGCGCCAGGGCTTTTTGCGACACCCCCTCGCCAAGCCGGAGCCCCATCATGAGCATTTCGTGTGCCTGCGTCTCCGGCGCAAGCGAAGCCCGCTCGGCCGTGCCGTGCCCGTCGCGCTCCACCGCGGCGAGCCAGGTTTCCGGGCCCGCATGCTGGCGGAACGCCTGCCGGCCGGAACCCAGGTCGATACGG
>JAKSBY010000604.1 GCA_022360855.1 Sphingomonadales bacterium
AAGGGCGCGCGCGACATGGATTCGACGCCGCCGGCGATCACGATCTCCGCCTCGCCCGCCTTGATGGCGCGCGCCGCCAGGGTCACCGCGTCCATGCCGGAGCCGCAGAGCCGGTTGACCGTCGAGCCCGGCACCGCCTCGCCGAGCCCGGCCAGCAGTGCGGCCATGCGCGCCACGTTGCGGTTGTCTTCCCCGGCCTGATTGGCGCAGCCCATCACCACGTCGTCCACCGCCTCCCAGTCGACGCCCGGATTGCGCTCCTTGAGCGCCTTCAAGGGGACCGCTGCAAGGTCGTCCGCGCGGACCGCCGCCAGCGCACCGCCATAACGCCCGATGGGCGTACGCACCGCATCGCAAATGAAGGCTTCAGCCATTCTCGTCCAGTCCCTCGACTACCGGGCCGCCGGCGGAGCGCGAAAGTCCATGAAACACCGCGACCATGCGGCCGTCCCCGCCCGTGACCCGCACCGTATAAACGCCGGTGCGCCCGTTCACCGCATCTTCCTCGGCCTCGGCGGTCAGCCGCTCGCCGGGCCGGCCCGGACTTAAGAAAGAGATCGCCGCATGCTGCGCGAAGGTCATCACATTGCGCGAATTGCAGGCATAGGCAAAGGCGGTATCGGCAAGCGCGAAGATCATACCACCATGGGCGGTCTTGAAGCCGTTGAGCATGTCGTCCCGCACAACCATGGAGACCCGCGCCCGGCCGGCGCCGGCATCCTCCAGCCTTAGATCCCAGGCCGGCGAGGTGCCCTCCAGGCTCTGCATCCTGCGGGCGACGGCAAGAGCGTCCGAATCGTGCATCTCTTCACTCTCTTCCGGCATGGCATTCAAGCATCTGATTGACCGACCGGTCGTTTTATTATAATAGACCGCAGGCAAATGCAAACGCTTTGCATTAAAAGCGTGATCTACGCAATTTCGGGGCGGGCGGTCCGATGGCTTTTAAAACGATCCTATTCTCGATCGACGACGGCGTCGCCAAGCTGACTCTCAACCGCCCAGACAGGCTCAACAGTTTCACGGTCCAGATGCTCGAGGAAGTGCGCGCCGCGCTCGATGCCGTCGAGGGCGACGCCACGGTGCGCACCCTGCTGATGACCGGCGCCGGCCGCGGCTTCTGCGCCGGCCAGGACCTCTCAGACCGGTCCGTTGCACCGGGCGAGGAGGGAGTCGATCTCGGCGAATCGCTGGAAGAGCGCTACAACCCACTGGTCCGCCGGCTGACCGGGCTTGCCATGCCGGTGATCGCGGCGGTGAACGGCGTCGCCGCCGGGGCCGGCGCCAATATCGCGCTGGCGGCCGATATCGTGATTGCCGCGAAAAGCGCCAAGTTCATTCAGTCCTTCGCCAATATCGGCCTGGTGCCCGATTCCGGCGGCACCTGGGTACTGCCCCGGCTCGCAGGGCAGGCGCGCGCCCTCGGCATGGCGCTGACAGGCCAGCCGGTCCCGGCCGAGACGGCGGCCGAATGGGGCCTGATCTGGAAGGCGGTGGACGACGATGCGCTGGCCGACGAGACAAACGCCCTGGCAGAGCAGTTCGCCCAGGCCCCGACCCGCGGCGCGGCTGAAACCAAACGCGCCATCCGCACGGCTTTTTCCCGCACCCTCGACGACCAGCTCGACCTCGAACGCGACCTGCAGCGCGCATTGGGGCGCACCGAGGACTATCGGGAAGGCGTCGACGCCTTCCTCAACAAACGCAAGCCGGTCTTCAAGGGCCGCTAAAAGAAGTGGAGACGATCATGAACGCGCCCGTCTTGGAGAATCTCGTCGCCGACAAATGGGTCGGCGCCCGATCCGGCCTTGTCGACATTCCCTCGGCGGTGACCGGCGATGTGGTGGCGCAGACCTCATCCTCCGGCATCGATTTCGAGACCATGCTCGATCACGCGCGCATCGTCGGCGGGCCGGCGCTGAGGAAGCTCACCTTCCACGACCGCGCCTATATCCTCAAGGATCTGGCCAAAGCGATCATGGAGCGCAAGGAAGAGCTCTATGCGCTCAACGGCCATACCGGCGCCACGCGGAAAGATGGCTGGATCGATATCGAGGGCGGCGCGATGACGCTGTTCTCCATGTCGTCCAAGGGCCGGCGCGAGCTGCCCGACGACCGTATCCTGCTGGACGGCGCGCCGGAGCAGATTTCGCGCGAAGGCACCTTCATGGGCCAGCACGTCTACACGCCCTTGCGCGGTGTTGCCGTCCATATCAACGCCTTCAACTTCCCGGTCTGGGGCATGCTGGAAAAGCTCGGCCCGACCCTGCTGGCCGGCATGCCCGCCATCGTCAAACCGGCGACGGCCACCGCCTATCTCGCCGAAGCAGCCGTCAAGATCATGCTGGAGACCGGGCGCCTGCCCGAGGGCGCGCTGCAGCTCATCGTCGGCTCGACCGGCGATCTCTTCGATCATCTCACGGGCCAGGACGTGGTCTCCTTCACCGGCTCGGCCGCGACCGCGGCCAAGCTCAAGAGCCACCCGCGCGTGATCGCCGAGAGCGTGCGCTTCATCGCCGAGCAGGATTCGCTCAACGCCTGCGTGCTCGGCCCCGACGCCGCGCCCGGCACGCCGGAATTCGACCTCTTCGTCAAGGAGATAGTCAGCGAGATGACCGTCAA
>JAKSBY010000068.1 GCA_022360855.1 Sphingomonadales bacterium
AAGAGCCTGGGTAATGGGCCCACTGGAGATGCCTGCGTGTATTTCCTGGCGTTAAGACGCCACGAATCTTGGGGAGGAAATTGGGATGAAAGTCACAAATCTTACTGGCGCATTGGCAACCACATCCGTACTGGCGATGGGGCTGGCCACAGTGGCGCCGGCCGCGGCGCAAGACACGGGAACGCTGGAGCAGGTGCTTGTTACCGCCCAAAAACGTACGGAGCGGCTCGTCGACGTGCCGATCGCGCTGTCGGCGGTGAGCGGCGATGCGATAGAGAAGGCCAATCTGAACACGCTTGAGGCGATCCAGTTCAGGGTCCCGTCGCTGACCTTCCGCAAAGGCACGACGACGCGTAACTCGGCGCTGTTCCTTCGCGGCCTCGGCACGATTTCGTTCTCCATCGCCGCCGAGCCCAGCGTATCCACAGTGATTGACGGCGTCGTTATGTCCCGCTCGGGGCAGGCCTTTGTCGATCTTTACGATCTCGAGCGCGTCGAGGTGCTGCGCGGCCCGCAAGGCACGCTCTACGGCAAGAACGCCTCGGCCGGCGTGGTCAGCATCACCACCGCCCGGCCGACACAAGAACTTCAGGCGCGCGCCAACCTCGCCTGGTTCGATGGTAACGAGTTTCAGGGTAAGGCGAGCATTTCCGGCTCGATCACCGACACCCTGCGCGGCCGTATCACCGGCGCCTTCTCCTCCTATGACGGCAATATCCGCAACCTGTTCAACGGCAATGACGTTAATGGCTGGTCACGCCAGGCGGTGCGCGGCATTTTCGAATGGGATGCCTCCGAATCGGTCATGCTGACCTTCATCGGTGACTGGGGCAAGGGCGACGACGACTGCTGTGCCGACGTCACCGGCGCGTCGCGGAGCCCGGTGCAGGACGCCATCACCGGCGTCGTCCCGGCGGGTGACGAGACGCGCGAGATCAACCACGACTTCGTGTCACGCACCCAGGATGAGACCTTCGGCTTTTCCATTCAGAGCGACGTCCAGATCGGCGACGGCACGGTCACGACGATCACCGCCTACAGGCAATGGGAAAACACCGAATTTCGCGAGGGTGATTTCCTGCCGTCGCTGAATACGGTTCCGGTTCGTCCGTCGCATGTGGGGACTTTCTTCCTGCATGACGTCGGCCCGCAGGAATGGGACCAGTTCACCCAGGAGATACGTTATGCCTCGCCCGCCGGCGAGCGGCTCGAATTCTTGATCGGCGGCTTCTATTCGGTCGCCGACGCAAACCGCAGCTTCACCCGCGATGCCTCTGTCAACTGCGCCGTCGCCGACGGCGGCACGGCGCCGCCGCCGGATGCGACCGGGTTCTCGCCCTGCATCGGCGACGATATCGTCACCGTGTTCGGCTCGGCCCGGGCGGACATGACGTCGCGTCTCGGCAACCTCTCGGCCTTTGCGAGCGGCAACTTCGACATTACCGAGCGGCTCGAATTCTTCGGCGGCGTGCGCATTACCCGGGACTCGGTGGAATACACCTGGGAGCGCTTCAACCTGACCAACGAGGTTACCGCCTTTGGCGTGCAGGGGTCGACGCCGTTCACATCCGGCAGGACCACGAATACGTCGCTGTCGGGCCGCGCCGGCTTTAAGTTCCTGATCAACGACGAAACCAATGTCTACGCCTCCTACTCCCGCGGCTACAAAGGGCCGGCGTTCAATATCTTCTTCAACTTCCTGGCCGGCTCCGACCCGACCACGCCGGTCAATCAGATTCGGCAAAATCCCATCGAGGCGGAAACCTCGGATGCCTTCGAGATCGGTCTGAAGTCGCAGCTTCTGGATAACCGCCTGCAAGTCAACCTGGCGGTGTTCCGCGCCGACTATCACGACTATCAGGCCAACAACTTCGTCAGCGATCTCGGCGTCATCACCACTTTCCTGACCAATGCCGGCGAGGTTTCGACCACGGGCTTCGAGTTGGAGTTCGACGCGCTGATTTCGGACACGTTCACCATGAACGGCGGCGTCACCTATTCCGACGCCCAGGTCGACAGTTTCAATATCGTCGAGGGTGCGACTGCGCCGAGCGCGCCGGACGGCTCACCGCTGCCTCTGGCGCCCAAATGGAAGGGCTCCGTCTTTGCCGAGAAGTTCTTCTCGGCAACCGAGGGCTACGACATCTTCGTCAACACGGCGGTGACGTACGAGGGCAAGCGGTTCTCCAACTTCAACATGGACGGAGAGCTCGACTCCTACGCGCTTTGGGATGTCTCTATCGGCGCCACCGATACCGACGGCAGATACCGCCTAGCCTTCGTCGTCAAAAACATCCTGGATACCAGCTACGCGACCCTGCTGGTGGACGGTTTCCGGTTTCAGATTCCGCGTACCGCGGATCGTTTCTGGGGTGTGACCTTCACCGTCAATATCGGCGAGGGCCGTTAAGGCACGTACAAATCTTGAAAAGGGGGAGCCTCGGGCTCCCCTTTTTTCCCTGGTGCCGAACACGGAGCTTGGCGGTATAGAATAGTCTGCAGCGAGACCGGTCGGGGAGGACACGAGTTGTTCCTGAAAGCCATTTTCCGGCGCATCATCGCCCTTTTGGCGGGCGTCAACGGCCCGGTTTCGGTTTCGGCGCGCAATCTTGCCGCCGGCTTCCTCGCGGCCATGACCGTCATCGTGCTGATGCAGGTCTTTTTCCGCTACGTCCTGAACAATTCGCTGACCTGGACCGAGGAGGTCGCCAAGATCATGATGGTCTGGTCGGCCTTTCTGGTTGCGCCCTGGGCCTACCGCATGGGGGCCAATGTCTCCATCGACATGCTGGCGGCGGCGCTCTCGCGCGGCGCGCGGCTCCTGCTGCGCCTGGCGCTCAACCTGTTGATCCTGTGGATCGTCGCCATCTTCTTCGCGGAAAGCCTGGAATTCTGGCAGCGTGGCCTCACGGTCCGCGCCGCCACCATGCCGGTTCAGATGGCCTGGTTCTATTCGGTCGTGCCGTTTGGGTTCGCCGGGCTGTTCCTCGTCGGGGTCGAGCTCTTCTTCCGCGATCTGATGGCACTCGTCGACCCCGGCGGAGACTACGCGGTGCCGGGCACGGGCGAGGCGGAGCAAGCGGCCGAGGGGACGAGTTGAAGCCATGTCGCTAGCGTATTTCTGGATCTTCATCTTTCTGTTGGCCGCCGGCATGCCGGTGGTCTTCGCTCTCCTCGTCGGGCCCGGGTTGAGCCTGGTGGTCGACGGCCAGGAGCTGTTTTTCAAGGCGCTCCTGTCGCGGCTTTACAACGGCATGGATTCCTTCCCACTGATGGCCGTGCCCTTCTTCATCCTCGCCGGCGAGCTGATGAACTCCGGCGGCATCACCCAGCGCATCGTCCATTTCAGCCAGTCCTTGATCGGCCATGTGCGGGGCGGGCTGGCGCAGGTCAACATCCTGTCGTCGATCCTGTTTGCCGGTCTCTCGGGCTCGGCCGTCGCCGACACTTCGGCGCTCGGCAAGATGCTGATCCCGGCCATGGAGCACAACGGCTATTCCCGCCGCTTCGCCGCGGCCATTACCGCCGCCTCGTCGGTCATCGGCCCGATCATCCCGCCGTCCGGGATCATGATCCTCTATGCCTTCATCATGAACGTGTCGGTGGGCGGCATGTTCGC
>JAKSBY010000143.1 GCA_022360855.1 Sphingomonadales bacterium
ATGCCCGTGCAATAACGTAGTGCCCCTTAATACCCTGGCGGGACTCCTCGAATCCCCAGCCATTCAGGATGGCACAGGTATCTTTGAGCATGCTGGGGCTGCCGCAGATCATGAAACGATCCGCATCGGGATTCGGTTTCTCCAGGCCGAGATCGGCGAACAGTTCTCCACTGCTCATCAGGTCAGTGAGCCTGCCCTGGTTAGCGTAAGCTTCCCGGGTGACCGTGGGGTAGTAGAGCAACTTTTCCTGCACCGCGTCGCCGAAATACTCGTTGGCGGGTAACTCCCGGGTGATGAAATCCTGGTACGCCAATTCGGAGGAATAGCGTACTCCGTGGGTGAGTACAATTTTCTCGAAGCGTTCATACACCGAGGGATCCTGGATGATGCTGATGAAGGGCGCCAGCCCGGTGCCGGTGCTGATCAGGTAAAGATTCTTACCCTCCGACAGATGATCCACCACCAGGGTACCGGTGGGTTTGCTGCTGACAAACAGATCATCCCCGACCCTGATGTTCTGCAGGCGGGAAGTCAGCGGCCCGTCGGGCACCTTGATGCTGAAGAACTCCAGTTCTTCATCATAATTGGGGCTGGCAATACTGTAAGCGCGCAGCAGCGGCCTGCCCTCAACTTCCATTCCCACCATGACGAAGTGCCCGTTCTCGAAACGCAGGGAACGGTCGCGGGTAGTCTTGAAACTGAACAGGGAGTCGTTCCAGTGATGTACGGCGGTCACACTCTGGGTAGACAGGTTGGCCATGGCTTCGCAATCCATTGGTGTTGGCTTGCGGGGCATTCTAGGGCTGGGATACTATATCTGTAAAATTGAATATATTTATATAGTTATTCTATTTATTAGATATAAATCATGCGTTTTACCCTGAAACAGCTGCAGGTCTTCCTCGCCGTTGCCGCCCACGAGAACGTGAGCCTGGCCTCGGAAGAGCTGGCCATGTCGCAGTCGGCGGTGAGCACGGCACTGAAGGAACTGGAACAGCGTTTCGACGTACGCCTGTTTGACCGGGCAGGCAAGCGCCTGCAATTGAATGAGGAAGGTCGCAATCTCCGGCCCCGGGCTGCGGCGCTCATCTCTCGTGCGGAAGAACTGCAGAAGAGCCTGCTGCGGCATTCCGACATCGGCGAGATCCGGGTGGGAGCAACCCTGACCATCGGTAACTATCTTGCCATCGGCATCATGGCGGAGTTCATGCAGCAGCATCCAGGTTCCGTGGTGCGCCTCACCGTGGAAAACACCGCGGCCATTGCCCACAAGGTGA
>JAKSBY010000588.1 GCA_022360855.1 Sphingomonadales bacterium
CGCGGTCAGTGTGCCGTCGTCGAGATAGTCAAGCTCGCCGCCGACGGGAAGACCGTGGGCGACGGCGGTCACCTCGACGGCGGTGCCGGCGAGACGGTCGGTGATGTAATGCGCCGTGGTCTGGCCGTCCACCGTGGCGTTAAGCGCCAGGATGATCTCGTTGACCTCGTCCGCTCCGGCCCGGGCCACCAGGCCGGCGATGGCGAGGTCGTCCGGCGTCACCCCGTCGAGCGCGGACAAGGTGCCGCCGAGCACGTGGTAGCGGCCGGAAAACACCTGCGCGCGCTCCAGCGCCCAGAGATCGGCGACGTCCTCGACGACGCAGATGGTGCTTTGGTCGCGCCTGACGTCGGCGCAGATATGGCAGGGATCGGCGGTATCCACATTGCCGCATTGGCCGCAGACCGTGATCGCCTCGCCCACATCGGTAAGCGCCTTGGCCAAGGGCGTGATCAGCCCCTCCTTGCGCTTGATCAGGTGGAGCACGGCACGGCGTGCCGACCGCGGCCCGAGGCCGGGGAGCTTGGCGAGCAGCTGGATCAGCCGCTCCAGTTCGGGGCTTTGCGCAGGCGTCACGGGTGTCAGATCGGCAGGCTGAACCCTTCGGGCAGGGGCAGCCCGCCGGTAATCTCGGCCATTTCCTTTTTCACCGCCTCTTCCACCTTGGCCTTGGCGTCGGCGTGAGCGGCGACGATGAGGTCCTCCACCATCTCGGCCTCCTCGCCGTCCAGAAGCTCCGGGTCGATCTTGAGTGCGGCCATCTCACCCTTGCCGTTCAGGGTGACGCGCACCATGCCGGCGCCCGAGACGCCGTCCACCTTGAGCTCGTCCAGCCGCGCCTGCATGTCCGCCATGCGCTCCTGGACCTCCTGCGCTTTTTTCATCATCTGGCCGAGATTCTTGATCACGGGTCGGTTCCTTTTTCTTCATCGCCCTCTTGATCGCTTGGCGCGAGACGGTCTTCAACGTCGACCAGCTCGGCGCCGGGGAAGGCTTCCAGGGCCTGCTGCACCAGAGGAGTTTCGAGCGCCCGCTGCTTCAAGGCCCGTTTGGCCGCCTCGTCCTCTTCCTGCAGGGTCGCTTGGCCCTCGTCGCTGGCGATGACGATCTGCCAGTCCTGGCCGGTCCAGTCGCGCAGGCACTGCATGGCGCGGCTCGCCAGGTCGACCGGGATGCGCCGCACCGGGTTGAAGGCGAGGAAGCCGGGCCGGTACTGAACCAGGCGCACATTGTCGTGCAGATTGGCGGCGATGATGCCTTCGCGCTTGGCCTGGAACAGCTCGACCAGCCCGCGGAAATCCGCCGGCACCGGATCGGTGCCGGTAGGCCGCGGCTCGGTCTTGAGCGCCAGCACCCCGCTGCCCGACGGCGCCTCGGCGACCGGCTGCCCGTCCGCCGGTTGCGCCGGCGCGGGCTCAGACCGCGGCGCCCCTTGGATTCCCGGATTGCCGTTGCCCTTGGGGGCGGACGGCGGCGCCGGTTTGGCGGGTTCGCCGCCGGAAAGGCTCGCGATGGCCTCGGCCGGGGTCGGCAGGCCGGCGGCATAAGCCAGGCGGATCAGTACCATCTCGGCCGCGGCCAGCGGCGCCGGCGCGGCGCGCACCTCGCCGAGGCCTTTCATCAGGAGCTGCCAGGCGCGGGTCAGATGCGCCATGGCGAGCGTGCCCGCCATCTCGGCGCCCTGTTTGCGCTCGGCCTCCGAGACCAGCGCATCCGAGCCGGCATCGGCGACAACCTTGAGCCGGGTCAGCCAATGCACCGCCTCCAGCATGTCCTTGAGCACCGTGCCCGGATCGGCGCCGAGGTCGTATTGCGCCTTAAACTCGTCAAGCGCCTTGGCGACCTCGCCGGCGAGCACCGCCTGCAGGAGGTCGAGCACGCGCGCCCGGTCGGCCAGGCCGAGCATGGCGCGGATCTGCTCCTCGCTGACTTCACCGGCACCATGCGCAATGGCCTGGTCGAGCAACGACAGCCCGTCACGCACCGAGCCCTCGGCGGCCCGGGCGATCAGCGCCAGGGCGCCGTCTTCGATCTTGGCCTCCTCTTTCTCGGCGATGGCCTTGAAATGGGCGATCAGCACATCCGCCTCGACCCGGCGCAGATCGAAGCGCTGACAGCGCGACAGCACGGTCACCGGCAGCTTGCGCACCTCGGTGGTCGCAAAGATGAACTTCACGTGGTCCGGCGGCTCCTCCAGGGTCTTCAACAGCGCGTTGAAGGCGTTCTTGGAGAGCATGTGCACTTCGTCGATGACATAGATCTTATAGCGCGCTTCGGTTGGAGCATAGCGTACGCCGTCAAGGATTTCACGGATATCATCGACACCTGTGCGACTGGCGGCATCCATCTCGATGACATCAGGGTGTCGATCTTCGGAG
>JAKSBY010000102.1 GCA_022360855.1 Sphingomonadales bacterium
CCTCGGGCTGGAAGCGCTATCGCGGCGGGCGCACGCCGCCGCTCTGGCTCTTCGATTTCGAGACCCAGGAGACCGAGACGCTGCCCTTCGACGGGTTTGTCAACACCAACCCGATGTGGCTGGGCGAGACGGTCTATTTCCTCTCCGATCATGACGACACGGTCAATGTCTACGCCTACGACACGGCGGCCAAGACGGCGGCGCGGCTCACCGATCACACCGACTGGGACATCAAGAACGCCGCCGCCACCGAGGGCGCCATCGTCTACGAGGCCGGCGGGCGGCTTTTCGAGCTCGACCTTGCGACCAATGAAAGCCGGCCGATCCCGATCTCGCTCAGCGCCGACTGGCCGCAGCTCGCGCCGCAATGGAAGGACGCCAGCAAGACGATCACGGACGCCGCTCTCTCGCGGACCGGCGTGCGCGCCGTCTTTGCCGCGCGCGGCGACATTTTCACCGTGCCGGCCGATAAAGGCGATACCCGTAATCTGACCAAAACCGATGCGATCAACGAGCGCGACCCACTGTGGTCGCCGGACGGCGCGCGGCTTGCCTGGCTGACCGACGAAAGCGGCCGGTTCGAGCTGGCCATTGGCGATCAGTCGGGGCTCGGGCCAACCGAGCGCATCGGCCTCGGCGACGATGGCTATTACTTCCTCATCGCGTGGTCGCCGGACGGCGGCGCGATCCTCTATGAGGACGGCCACCTGAACGTGTTTCTGCTGGATCTCGAGACCAAACGGTCGCGCCCGCTCGGCAGCCACGCCTATCGCACCAACGATACCGAGGCGGCCTTCTCGCCCGACGGCACATGGCTGGCCTATGCCAAGATCCTGCCCAACTACATGCGGGCGCTGATGCTCCACGACGTCGCTTCCGGTGACACGCATCAGGTGACCGAAGGCATGGCGGATATCGGCGCGCCCGTCTTCAGCCGCGACGGCAAATATCTCTACATCACTGCCAGCACCAATTTCGGGCACAACACGGTGAGCCTCGATATGTCGAATCAGGACCGGCCCATCCGCCGCGGCCTCTATGCCGTCGTGTTGGCCGCCGGTGGTGCGACCCCGCTGCCGCCGGAAAGCGATGAGGAGACAGCCGAAGCGAACGGTGAAGAGGACGGTGAGGAAGAGCCCGCAGCGGTCGAAACCCGCGTTGATCTTGACGGTCTCGCGGGCCGCATGGTGGCGCTGCCGGTGGCCGAGCGGGACTATAGCGGCCTTGCCGTCGCCAAGGACGGCAGCCTGTTCTATCTCGACCGGCGCCAGCCCGGTATTACCAACGAGCCGCCCGGCAGCGAAGAGGACGCGGTGAATACGCTCATGCGCTTCGACTTCGAGAAGCGCGAGGCGGGCCGGTTCATGGAGGGTGTCGCCGATTTCACGGTCTCCGGCGACGGCGCCAAGCTTCTGGTGCTCGGCGCCGGTGGGAAATTCACCATCACCGCGGCCGGCGAAAAGCCGGACGACAAGGCCAAGCCGCTGGATCTTTCGGGCATGAGGGCCTTCATCGCCCCCCGGGCCGAATGGCGGCACATCTTCAATGATGTCTGGAAGCTGGAGCAAGCCTATTTCTACGCGCCGGGCCTGCACGGGCTGGACTGGGACGCGATACACGAAAAATACGCGCCGCTGGTGGACCACGTGGCCCGGCGCGAGGACCTGAACACGCTCCTGGTCGATATGATCGGCGAGCTTGAGGCCGGCCATAACCGGACCGGCGGCGGCGATGTCTATCGGCCGAAGCGGGTGCCGGTTGGGCTGCTCGGCGCGGATTTCGAGATCGCCGACGGCCGCTACCGCATCGCGCGGATCCTAACCGGCGAGAACTGGAACCCGTTCCTCAAGGCGCCCTTGGCCGAGCCCGGCCTCGGCGTCTCGGTCGGCGACTACATCCTCGCCATCAACGGCCGCGAGTTGGCTGCGGCCGACAACATCTATGCCTTCTTCGACGGCATGGTGGACAAGCAGGTCGTGCTGACCATCGCCAGCCGGCCGCGTCTTCGCGACGGCCGCGACATTACCGTGGTTCCCATCGCCGACGAGCGCCCGCTGCGCCTGCGGACCTGGGTCGAAACCAACCGCAAGAAGGTGCTGGAGGCGACGGACGGCCGTGTCGGCTACGTCTATCTGCCCAATACGACGACCGCGGGCTTCACTTATTTCAACCGCTACTTCTTCCCGCAGGTGGACAAAGTGGCGCTGATCATCGATGAGCGCTTCAACCGTGGCGGCCAGGCGGCGAATTACATCACCGAAGTGCTCGGCCGGCCCTATCTGGCGTCCTGGAAGGATCGCGACGGGCTCCCGTTCACGACGCCGGCCGGTGTCGTACCCGGGCCGAAGGTAATGCTGATCAACCGCTTCGCCGGCTCGGGCGGGGATTTCCTGCCCTGGTCGTTCCGTCATCTGGGCCTCGGCCCCCTGATCGGCACGCGTACCTGGGGCGGCCTGATCGGGATTTACGCCAATCCGGACTTAATCGACGGCGGCGTGCTCGCCGTGCCGTTCTTCCGCTATTTCACCCCCGAAGAGGGCTGGACCATCGAGAATGAGGGCGTCGCGCCCGATATCGAGGTGGAGCAGGCGCCGAAGGCGGTCATCGCCGGCGGCGATCCGCAACTCGAGCGCGGGATCGCGGAAATCCTCAAGATGCTGGAGGGTTACGAATCGGTGCCTATGCAGACGCCGCCGCCGGACCCGACCGAGCTCGGAAAGTAGACCAGCGCGGCCGGCGCACGGTCCTGTGATGTGCAATCTACGTCGGGCGCGCTAAACTCGCAGGGATGAAAGCCTCGTCCCAACCGCGCCAAATCCTCGGCGGCTACCGGGAGTTTGCGCCGCCCAAGGCCCTGAAGCCTTGTGTTGAGGCGCTGTGGGTGCACTCGGTGGCCGGGGCGTCGGTGCCGCCGGCCCTGGTGATTCACCGCGTGGTGCCGGAGCCCGCGGTCTGTCTGGTGTTCAACTGCCGCCGCGATGCCGACGGGCTGCCCCGGGACGCGTTCCTGAACTTCCACGGACCGATCTACACGCCACGCAGCTTCGTCTTCGACCGGCAGACCGAGAAGGCGGCCATCCGGCTCAGGCTGGAATGGGCGGCCAAGCTCCTCGACCTGTTTCCGTCAGACCATGCCGACGTTATCGATGCGTTTGACCTCTTAAACCCGGTGCTGGCGGCGCGGCTGATGCCTAAGCTCCTGAAGACACGAAATTACCGGCAGGTGTTCGAGGTCTTCTGCCGCGAAATCGGCGGCATTTATGAAGGCCTCGCGATCCCGAGCACCGCATTCGTCAGAGCGCGCCAGGCGGTGGCGCTGATCGACCGCAGCCAGGGGCGCCCGCCGGTCGCGCGCATTGCCCGGCAGATCGAGGTTTCGCCGCGCCATGTGAACCGCGCACTCACCGATGCCACGGGCATGTCGCCAAAATTCTACGGCCGCTTGCGCCGGTTTCTGGGGATCACGGTCCTCGCCGACACCGAGGCCAATCCCAACTGGTCCGATCTCGCCCACGGCTTCGGCTATGCCGATCAGGCGCATATGATCCACGACGTTCAGGCGCTGTCCGGCCTGACCCCGACGGAGCTTCACCGCGAACGGCGCGCCGAGTCCGAAATCTACAATCCAAGCTGATCCTCCTCACGATACTGGGCTCCCTATCCGGCTGGCGTCCGAAAGGACTTGCCGGCGGGTCCGACATGTGAGGAGAAAAAAATGAATGTCTATCTCGCCGGCGGCATGGCCGCCGCGATTCTGGCTTCGGTCGCCGCGCCCGCCATTGGGGCGGACGTGCCCTTCGACGCCGAGCGCTGGGAGATCAACGCCGAGACCCATCGGTTCGAGGAGCATAACGGCGTGCCGAGCCTGTATCTGGAAAACGGTGCGGCCTGGCTCAAGGGCGTCGATGTGGAAAACGGCGTCATCGAGTTTGACATCTCGATCACCGGCAAGCGCGGATTCTCGGGCATCCGCTGGCGCGCCGTCGACCGGCAAAACTCGGAAGTGTTTTACATCCGCCAGCATCTTTCCGGCGAGCCCGACGCCAATCAGTACACGCCGGCTTTCAACGGTCTGACCGGCTGGCAGCTCTATTACGGGCCGCGCTATGCGGCGCCGACCCAATACCGTATCGGCGAGTGGATGCGCGTCAGGATCGAATTCAAGGGCGGCGCGGCCGCGATCTATGTGGATGGCGAGGAGCCGGCGCTTGAGATTGCGCGTCTCAAGCGCCGGCCGGCCTCCGGCGAGATCGGTATCTACACGCGCCTCGCGCCGGCCCACTTCGCCAATTTCTCCTATCGCGAGACCAAGCGGCTGGACTTGGACGGCATTGCCGCAGAGCCTTTCGAGATGGCGCCGCATACGATCACGAGCTGGCAGATCTCCGAGCCGTTCGGGGAGGGCGTGCTCGATGGCAAGATGGCTTTGTCGGAAACCGAGCTCGCGGCGCTTTCCTGGTCGTCCCTCGGCGTCGAGGATGCCGGGGTCGCGAACATCGCCCGGCTGACCGGGCGCACGCGCGACGTCAACACGGTCTTTGCCAAGGCGGTCCTGGTCTCCGAAACCGTCCAGATCAAGCCGCTGCGCTTCGGCTATTCGGATCGGGCGCGCATCTATCTGAACGGCCAATTGCTGTTTGGCGGTGACAGCTCGTTTGCCGCGCGCGACCATAAGTTCCTCGGCACGGTCGGGCTCTTTGACGCGGTCAGCCTGCCGCTCAAAGCCGGGCGCAACGAGCTCGTGATCGCCGTGTCCGAGACCTTCGGCGGATGGGGCGTGATGGCGGCCTTGGGCGATATGGAGGGCGTCGAGGTCGCCCGGTAGATGAAAACCCGTTCGCCCTGAGCCTGTCGAAGGGCAGGCCGTTCGTACTTCGACAAGCTCAGCACGAACGGAATTCAAGTCCGGAATATCCGTTAGTCCGCGACCTCGACCACCATCTCGATCTCCACCGCGATGTTGCGCGGCAGGCTGACCATGCCGACGGCGGCCCGGGCATGCTTGCCGCGCGCCTCGCCGAAGACCTCGACGAAGAGGTCCGAAGCGCCGTTGATCACCTCCGGCTGGTTGCCGAAACCCGGCACCGCGTTGACCATGCCGAACACGCGGACGATGCGCACGACGCGATCGAGATCACCGATTTCCGCCTTGAGCGAGGCGAGCAGGCGGATCCCGGTCAGCCGCGCCGCCGCGTAGCCCTCCTCCTGCGTCAAATCGGCGCCGACCGTACCGGTGACGAAACTGCCATCCGCATCGACCGGGCCGTGGCCCGCGAGAAAGACCAGGTTGCCGGTGCGGACGGCCCTCACATAGTTGGCGACCGGTGGCCCGAGCTCCGGCAGTTCAATACCGAGTTCGGCCAGCTTCTGTTCCGGCGAGGCGGCCTGCGCCGGGCCGGGGTAGAGCAAGATCAATGCAACGAAGATCGATTTCAGGTACAAAGTCGGCATCGCGCTCCCCTCGAAAATTGACGCTGGCGGGATAGTAGGCGAGTGCGATGATCGGCGCCAGCGGTTAGGACCGCAGGGCTCTTGACTCGCCTGGTATAGGACCGTAGTGCCATGGGCTTCGGGCGTCGAAAGATCATCAATCCGCCCGCGAGAGAGGTCTCCGAAAGAACCGTGTTGCGCGTCCTGACATCGCTCCCTGACGGCCTTCTCACGGCGGGTCCGCGCGAATTGCACAAACTTCTCGGCGGGCCGACCCTGATCCATCTGCCCGGCCGTCATGCGCGGCCGCTATTTGCGTCGGTGCTCCTGCATGGCAACGAGACTGCCGGGTTCGAGGCGGCGCAGACGGTGTTACGCAAATATGCGCCGGGCGGCGGAAACCGGCCGCTGCCGCGCAGCCTGTCGCTCTTTATCGGCAATGTCGCCGCCGCGGAAAAGGGCCTGCGCCGGTTGGAAGATCAGCCGGATTTCAATCGCATCTGGCCCGGCGCCGAGAGCGGAGGCACGCCCGAGCACGCCGTAATGGCGCAGGTTCTGGCCGAGATGCAGGCCCGCAACGTCTTCGCCAGCATCGATCTGCACCAAAACACCGGCATCAACCCGCATTACGGCTGCGTCAACCGCCTGCAGCCCGCCTACCTCCATCTCGCCCGGCTGTTCAGCCGGACGGTGGTGTATTTCAGGAAGCCCAAGGGTGTGCAATCGATGGCC
>JAKSBY010000199.1 GCA_022360855.1 Sphingomonadales bacterium
AGAGACGATCGACTCAGACGATCTGATGGCCGTCTTCAAGGCGATGCTCGACGACTGGACCAACACGGGCTACGACCCCTTCGCCGCACCGCAGGAAACGGCACAACCCTTCGGCCGGAAGAGCGGCCGCAATCCCGATGCGCTCGGCCGCGAGCGGGTGACCGCGAAACGGATGGTGGGTCTCCCAGGCGATGCGAAGATCCGCACCGATGAGAGTGGCTTCCCGGTGAACCGCATGTTCGCCGATGTCGAGCAGGACGAGCCGGAGGTCGAGGTCGAGCCCGGCTTCGAGAACGAGGTGCAGGCCTTCAACCTCTTCGCCTACCTCTCGCGTTCGGACGTGACGTGGAATCCGTCGGTTTGCAGCGTGGTGCGCGAAAGCCTGTTCTGCCCGACATCCGAAGAGTTCAGCCTACCCGTGGAGCATGGCAACGACCGGGTCGAGTGGTTCATCCAGCTCTCCGACGAGATCATCTGGGACGTCAAGAACAAGGAGACGGGCGATCCGCGCGCGGTCGTCACGATGCGGGCGGGTGACGTCGCCTGCATGCCCGCCGACATCAGGCATCAGGGTTTCTCGCCCAAGCGCTCGATGCTGCTCGTCTGGGAAAACGCCTCCCAAGCGCTGCCGGAGATGATCGCCAAGGGCGAAGCGCCGATCGTCCCGGTCAAGTTCTGACCGGGCGATTGGACAGCGGGCGATGGACATCCAGACCGGGCTCTTCATCGAGAACGAGTTCGTCGACGCGGCGGATGGCGGCACGATCGACGTGCTCAACCCGCACGACAATTCGACGATTTGCGCGGTGGCCGAGGCACGGCAGCCGGATATCGATGCGGCGGTGGCCGCGGCGCGCCGTGCCTTCCCCGGCTGGCGGGACACACCGGCGGCGGAACGTGGCCATCTGCTGCTGAAGCTCGCCGACGCGATCGAGGCCAACGCCGACGAACTGGCTCGGCTCGAGTCGGTCGACACCGGCCACCCGCTGAAGGACACCTCCGTCCTCGACGTCCCCC
>JAKSBY010000218.1 GCA_022360855.1 Sphingomonadales bacterium
GGCTTCCAAGCGCCGCGCGCCCGGCGTCAGCTCATAGGCGTCCGGCCCGGTCCACACCGCCCCCTGATTGGTCAGAAAAGCGGGATCGAGCCGGTCGAGCATCGCCTCCCGCACGTAAAGGACGCCCATGCCACGGGGCCCGCGCAGGAACTTGCGCGCCGTGCCGGTCAGCATGTCGCAGCCGATCTCGTCGACATCCACCGGCATCTGGCCAACCGACTGGCACGCATCCAAAAGAAACGGCACCCCCGCGGCCCGCGCCAACCGGCCCACCTCAACGGCCGGAATCACCTGCCCCGACGAGCTCGGCACATGGCTCAGGCTGATTAACCGTGTTTTGTCATCGATGGCCGCTTCCAGCGCCGCGAGATCGAGATCGCCCGCCCTGTTCGCGCCGATCACGACGACCTCGACACCTTTGCGCCTTTGCATATGCAAATAGGCAAGATAGTTGGCGCAATATTCGTTCCAGGCGGTGACGATGCGGTCGCCCGGCGCGAAGTCGAGGCTGTAGAAGGCCCGGTCCCAGGCCTCGGTAGCGCTGGCCAGGACCGCGACCTCCGCCGGCTTCGCGCCGAAAAGCCCGGCGAGCGCCGCGTAGACCGCCTCTATTTCCGCCGACGCGGCCTCCGCCGCGCGGTATCCGCCCATCTTGGCCTCGGCCGAGAGGTGGTCCGACATTTTTTTGATGACCGGGTCTGGCATCAGCGCCGACCCCGCATTATCTAGGTAAATCTGACCGGTGCAGCCGGGTGTTTCGGCACGTAGTCTCTGGATGTTCCAGGTCATGTTTTTGTCACAATTTACGCGGATATAGCGCCCGGATTCGCCGGGCGCAGTTAAGAAAAAGGTTGATCAGCTTGACCTTAAAAGGTAACTGACTCCGGTCAGGAGGAGACGTCAGCGGCCTTAAAATAAGGCATCTTAGGCTTTTACGGGCTCTCCTTGAACTGAATACTTCGCTGGAAGACCTTCGGGATAGGTCTTCGGGGATGATCTTGTTGCCTGCGACGGGGATCAGTTGACGACTGGACGCATTTTGCCGTTCGCTTACCGCAATTTGCGCTTTGGAAGACACCTGGAAAAAAAATCGAGGCATGATGAGACCAACTCCAACGCAAGATCGGTCGTTACCGCGCCGCTTTGCTGACTTCGAGACGCTCGTCGATGCGGTCGAGTATGCCGCCTGCGGCGAGCGGGGCATCAATTTCTATTCCGCCCGCGGCGAGCTGACCGACGCCCTGCCCTATAGCGAAATCCGCAACCGCGCCGTGGAGATCGGCCGCCGGCTTGTTTCGCTGGGCCTCAACCGCGGCGACCGGGTGGCGCTGATCGCCGAGACGACGCCGGATTTCGTGTGCTTCTTCCTCGGCTGCCAATATGCCTCGGTTCTGCCGGTGCCGCTGCCCCTGCCGACCTCCTTCGGCGGACGCGGCGGCTACGTCTCCCAGCTTGCGCTGCAGATGAAGAGTTGCGCCGCATCGGCCGCCATCTGGCCGGTTGCCATGGCCGATCTTCTGGAATCCGCGACCAAGGACCTCGATCTCGTGTTCCATGGAACAACCGGCGAATTCCTGGAAATCGACCCTGGGCGCGCCACCGTCCAGCTGCCGCGCCGCGACGATCTCGCCTATCTGCAATATTCCTCCGGCAGCACGCGTTTTCCGCACGGCATTTCGGTCACGCATCACTCGCTGCTTTCCAACTGCCAGGGCATCGGCCGGCACGGCGTCGGGCTGATCGACACGGACCGCTGCGTCTCCTGGTTGCCCTTCTATCACGACATGGGCCTTGTCGGCACCTTCCTGACCTCGCTCACCTGTCAGGTCTCGGTCGACTACATCGCCACGGAAGACTTCGCCCGCCGCCCGCTTCAGTGGCTCAAAATCATCTCGGAAAATCGCGGCAGCATCACCTACAGCCCCACATTCGGTTACGATATCTGCGCCCGGCGCGCCCGCGGCAGCGTGCTCGAGGAGCTCGACCTCTCGTCGATGCGCGTTACCGGCATCGGCGGCGATATGATCCGCCCCGAGGTGATGCGCCAGTTCGCCGAAACCTTCGCCGAAGCCGGCTTCCGTCAGACCGCCTTCGTGCCCAGCTACGGGTTGGCGGAATGCACCCTGGCGGTGAGTTTCATGCCGGTCGGCAAAGGCATCGAAACCGATCTGGTGAACGAAAAAGTCCTCGCCGGCGAGAGCAACGGCGCGCATCGCGGCAACGGCCGCGTCAACGGCAACGGTAACGGCCATGGCCGGCACTACGGCAACGGCCATTCGAACGGGCACTCGGGTAACGGGCTCAATGGCCGCCATGCCAACGGCAATGGCGCCGCCCGCTACCGCGCCGTCGTCAATTGCGGCACGCCGCTGCCCGATTATGAGATCGAGGTTCGCGCCGCCGACGGCGAGAGTCTCGACGATCGCGCCATCGGCCGCATCTTCGTGCGCGGCCCGAGCGTGATGAACGGCTATTTCAACGATCTCGCGGCCACCGAATCCGTGCTCGACGAAGACGGTTGGCTGGATACCGGCGACATGGGCTACATGCTGAATGGCAGCCTCTACATCGTCGGCCGCGCCAAAGACATGATCATCGTCAACGGCAAGAACCACTGGCCGCAAGACATCGAATGGGCAGTCGAGCAACTGCCCGGCATGCGCAACGGTGATATCGCCGCCATCTCGGCCCCCGGCGCGGATGCCGAGGAGGTGCCAATGGTCCTTGTGCAATGCCGCCAACGTGATCCGGAGCTGCGCGACGCGCTGATCCAGCAGGTGAAACAGAAAGTGCGCCAGGCAACCGGCATTGCCTGCGAGGTGGAGCTCGTGCCGCCCAGGACCCTGCCACGCACCTCATCGGGCAAACTCAGCCGCTCCAAAGCGCGCGCGGCATTCCTTTCCGGCGGACTCAGCCCAGCCGTCAGCTAATGCCCCAGAGAATTGCTGTGACCGGCGCCACCGGCTTTATCGGTCGGCGGCTGATCCGGCATTTGGCGGACCGTGGCGCGCGCGTGTCGGCCCTGACCCGCCGGCCGCAGCCGGAACAGCCGGGCGTTCGCTGGGTTGCCGGCGATCTGCATGACGCGGGCGCGCTCGCCAGGCTGGTCGAGGGCGCGGATGTCGTCATCCACGCCGCGGGGCTCGTCAAGGCGCGCAATCGCGCCGAATTCGAGGGCGTCAACGTGGCCGGCACGGAAAACCTGCTCGCCGCTCTCGCCGGTCACGGCGCGCAGGCACGGCTGGTTCTCGTTTCGTCCATGGCAGCCCGAGAGCCTCAGCTCTCCGACTACGCGGCAACCAAGCGCGCCGCGGAGGATGCGGTACGGGCACGGGCCGAGCTGGACTGGTCCATCCTCCGCCCGCCCGCGGTCTA
>JAKSBY010000516.1 GCA_022360855.1 Sphingomonadales bacterium
TGCATATCGTCGACCATCGCGCCGATGGTGTCGTAGTCGCCGAATTTCAGGACAATCGAGAAGAGCCCGCTGGAGCCCGAGAAATCTCGCTTCCAGATGTCGTGGCCGGGGCAATCGGGCAGGGCCGGGTGCAGGACCCGGTCGACCTCCGGCCGCTCGGCGAGCCATTGGGCCACCTGGAGCGCGTTTTTTTCGTGCCGTTCCAGCCGGACGCCGAGCGTCCTCAGGCCGCGCAGGCCGAGATAGGCGTCGTCGGGCCCGGCCACATGGCCGAGCTGATAGGTGGCTCGCCTCAAGGCCGGCCAGGCGCGGCCCTTTGCCGCCGCAGAGCCCAGCATGGCGTCCGCATGCCCGGAGATATACTTCGTACAGGCATGCACCACGACGTCGGCGCCGTGGTCGAAGGCATTGAAGAAGAGCGGCGTGGCCCAGGTATTGTCGACCACGACAATCGCCTCGCCCTCGTGCGCGACTTCGGCGATGGCCGGGATGTCCTGCACCTCGAAGGTCAGCGAGCCCGGCGACTCCAGAAACACGACCTTCGTTGTCTCCCGCATCAGATCCGCTATCCCGGCGCCGATGAGGGGATCGAAAAACGCCGTCTCTACGCCGAAACGCTTGAGGTGGCCGAGCGCGAAGAGCCGGCTCGGCTCATAGGCCGAGTCGGTGATCAGCACGTGATCGCCGGGCTTGACGAAGGCCAGGATCGCCGTGGTCACGGCGGCCAGGCCCGAGGAGAACAGCCGGCAGCCGTCGCCGCCTTCCAGTTCCAGCAGGGCGTCCTGAAGCGCCCAGGTCGTCGGCGTGCCCTTGCGGCCGTAGAAGAGCCCGGCATCCGGGTCCTTCACCGCCGCGCGCAGTTCCGCATGCGTCTCGAACAGGCAGGTCGAGGCATGGTAGACCGGGGGATTGACGACGCCGTGAGTCCACTCCTTGCGCCGGCCGACATGGCCGATTTTGGTGTCGCGTTTCATCAATTCAAAGCCTAGCCGCCGGTTGCCACGGGGGTATCGTCGCGGCCGCCCCATTCGCACCACGCCCCGTCATAGACCGCGGTCTCCCGATGGCCCAGGAGATGCAGGCCGAGCGCCAGCACGGATGCTGTGATGCCGGACCCGCAGGTCGTGACGATCGGCCGGTCCAGCTCGAGACCGGCATCGGCAAACGCGGCCGAGAGGTCGTCACCGCGCATCATGGTGCCGTCGGGCTTGAAGAGTTTGGCGTAATGCAGATTAAGGGCGCCGGGGATATGCCCCGAACGCATGCCCTTGCGCGGCTCCGGCTCGGCGCCGGAAAAGCGCCCTGGCCCGCGCGCGTCCACAAGCTGCTCATGGCCGGAGTCGATATTGCCCCAGACTTGGTCGATATGGCGCACCATCACGTGGTTCTTGCGCGCCGTGAAATGGCGTTCGCGCGGGATCGGCGGCAGGTCGTCCACCGGCCGGCCCTCGGCGGCCCATTTGCCGAAGCCGCCATCGAGCACGGCGACATCGTCGTGGCCGAAGACTTTGAACATCCACCAGGCGCGCGCCGAAGCGCGCACACCGCCGCCGTCATAGGCGACGATCCTGTTGCCGTCGCCGAGGCCGAGCCTGCGCACGCGGCTGGCGAACTTCTCGGCGTCCGGCAGCATGTGCGGCAGCCCGCTGCCTGAATCGGCGATCTCGTCGACGTCGAAGAAGAGCGCACCGGGAATATGCGCAGCTTCGTATTCCGCCCTCGGATCGCGGTCGTCTTCCGGCAGATACCAGGATGCGTCGATGACCCGAATGTCCGGCGCGTCCATATGCGCCGCCAGCCATTCGGTCGAAACCAATGCGCTCTCGGGGTCGTCCGCCATTGCCGCTCCTTGCACTCTGCCCACCGGCAAGATGTACGGCACCGGCTGGCCGAAAACAATCAGCAAGCGTCAGCAATTTTATCGTTTAGGAGGCGAGGGTCTAGTTGAAGCCCCGGCGGGTTTCATAGACGCCGTTGCGCCGCGTCACGAAATAGGTGGAAAGGGCAGGGTGCACGATGGTGCGCTGCGATTCGGCGATCTCGAGATTGCGCTCGGCCACATAGGTCGAATGACTGTGGCCGTCCACCAGCACGTGATACCAGGGCTTGTCCTTGGGCGGGCGCGACCGCGCCATTACCTCGTACCATTCGGGATCGAGCGCGAACTCGGGATCAACGTCGTAGACCACGCCGAGATAGCCAAACAGCTTGTGGCGCACGACTTGCCCCACTGAGAATTCGGCATTGCTGACGTCGATCATCTCTACACGACTCGGTTTCCAGGCGTCCATTGATGAAATTAACACCAGCACCTGAATGTAAGATTAACCGAGCAGGGTCAAAATTACTTCCTGCTCTTTTTAATATTTCGTTAACTATTTTGACGGAACTAGCCCGCCGTTTCTCACAATTTGACCACGTTTTCGTGAATACTTGATTCTCGTAATCCGACGACTACGTATAAGCGTATCTGGGACGGTAACGGACGGCGTTAGATGAAGAAAGACA
>JAKSBY010000682.1 GCA_022360855.1 Sphingomonadales bacterium
CGGGCCGTCTTGCGGTAGATCAGATTGCCCTCCGTATCCGCCTTCCAAGCCTTGACGATGGAAAGATCGGCGACAAGGCCGGTCTCCATGATATAGGTCTCGCCGCCGAACTCCTTATGCTCCTTGCCGTCTGCGATCACCGTGCCGACGCCGGTGCGGGTATAGAAGCCCGGAATGCCGGCGCCGCCGGCCCTGATCCGCTCCGCCAGCGTCCCTTGCGGATTGAACTCAAGCTCCAATTCCCCCTCCAGGAACTGGCGCTCGAACTCCTTGTTCTCGCCGACATAGGACGAGACCATCTTCCTGATCTGCTTGGCGTCGAGCAGGATGCCCAACCCGAAGCCGTCGACGCCGCAATTGTTGGAGATCACGGTCAGGTCCTTGACCCCGGCTTCGTGGATCGCCGCAATGCAGTGCTCGGGGATGCCGCACAGCCCAAACCCGCCGGCCATGATCACCATGCCGTCAACGAGCAAACCCTCCAACGCCGACCCAGCATCAGAATAAATCTTGTTCATAATGCCCCCTGGAACCGCAGAATGGCTTTCGCTCCACGTGTAGGTGGGCGCCCGCGCGGGGTCAAGCGAAAGCCGCCGAGACTTTTCATTGCCGCCCCGATTGCCTAAAAAGTCGCCATGCGCGGCTATTTCGCGATCGGAATCGAGGGCGTCTCGAAGCCCGGCAATATCGGCAACCTGCTGCGCACTGCCCATGGCTTCGGCGCCGCTTTCGTGTTCACCTTGCGGCCGCAACTGACGGCCGAGCAGAAGACCGGCATTCGGCCGGGCGATGTGGATACCTCCAAGACCGGCGCCAGCGTGCCCTATTTCGAGTATCGCTCGGTCGCGGAAATGTCACTGCCCAAGGGCTGCCAGCTTATCGGCGTGGAGATCACCGACGAAGCGACTGAGCTGCCGAGCTTTCGCCATCCCCTGCAGGCCGCGTATATTCTCGGCTCGGAACGGCTGTCACTGTCGGAGCCGGTGCTTGAAGCCTGTGACCACGTGATCAAAATCCCGACAAAATTTTCGCTAAATGTTGCAACCGCTGGAGCGATTGTGATGTATGACCGGCTGATCACGCTTGGCAAATTCGCTGGCCGGCCCGTGACGCCGTCGGGTGGCGGCGAGCCCGTGCCGGAGCATGTGCATGGCGGCGTGGTGATCAGACAAAGCAAGAACTAAACCATGGAACGACGACAAGTGAGATTTTTCGGACTTTTGATCGTGGCCGGCCTGCTGGCCGCGGGAGCCGCGAATGCAGCGGTCAAGCGCGATGTATTGGTTAGCGAGCGCGACTGGGACGCCTTTATCGACGTTTACGATGACGGCGCCAAGGTCTGCTACATGCGCTCCGAGCCGAAGAAATGGACCGCCAGCAAAAAGAATGTGCGCCGTGGCGAGGCGTATTTGACCGTCACCCACTGGCCGAAGCGCGCGGTCTTTAACGAGGTCAGCGTGATCACCGGCTATACCTATGCGGACGGCCAGGGGGTGACCGCGACCATCGGCGGCAAGCGCTTCAAGCTCTTCACCGTCGCCGACAGCGCCTGGATGGACGACGAGAACG
>JAKSBY010000736.1 GCA_022360855.1 Sphingomonadales bacterium
CATGACTGGGGCGTCATCGCGCTCGCCCGGCCGGGGGTTGTGGAGAAGCTTGTTATCGACACCGCCTTCTTCAAAGGCAATTACCCGGACCGCTGCTCCGTGCAGGCGGCGCTGATCGAGGGCGGCCGGGCCGACGACATCGCCGCCGCCTCCGCCGATTGGCCATTGCTGCTACCGGAGCAGAAGATGGCTGCCGATTCAGAACACGGCTTCAAGAAGGAACTGACCGACCCCGGCCCGGTCAGCCATGTCCGCCTCAACCTCTTTCCCGACGGCGGCGTCAGCCGCTTCCGGGTGTTGGGCCGCGTGGCCTCCTAGGTGTTTAGTCCCGGGAAGTGATGGTTTGGATTTACGGTGGATCGTTCTTCCTGATCTGTCCAGCGTTGATTGACGAACTCGAAAGGCGTTAAGCCTTTGAGTGTCTTCAGGCGTTTTGCAAAGTTGTAGGCATCCACGAAAGTAGCAAGATGGGCTTTCAGCCGGTCGTGACTTTCGTAGTGATAGCGCTGGACGGTCGCCTCTTTCAGGGTGCGGTTCATACGTTCGACCTGTCCGTTGGTCCAAGGATGGTTCGGCTTGGTCAGGCGGTGGTCGATGCGGTGGATGGCGCAAGCGCACTCAAAGGCGTGGGCGCGGAACGGCTCGCCGCGGTCCAGGGCTTCGCGGATGTCTCCGGCGGCTGAGGCCTTGTTTCCAGGTGTCGTGAACTGAGTGCCATTATCGGTCAAGACGGTGTGTACCGTATAGGGAACGGCTTCCACGAGACGCTCGAGGAAGTCTTTCGCCACGGTGCGCGTGGCACGTTCATGCAGTTCAACAAAGGCGACCTTTGACGTCCGGTCGATGGCGACGAACATGTGCAACTTGCCTTCGTCGGTGCGCACTTCGGCGATGTCGATGTGAAAATAGCCGATGGGATAGGCCCTGAACTTTTTCTTCCGCCTGTTGCCATCCGTGTCGGGCAGGCGCGAGATGCCGTGGCGCTGGAACAGGCGGTGCAGGCTCGACCGGGTCAGATGCGGGATCGAGGCCTGCAGCGCGAAGAGGCAATCGTCCAGCGGAAGAAGCGTATGCCGGCGAAAGGCCACACAGGCGGCTTCTTCCTCGGGTGATAACACCGTCGAACGTGGATCTTTCGGCCCCATCGGCTGGTCTTTCACCGAGTGCCGTTTGCGCCACTTGCGAACCGTCTTGGGATTTAGATTGTACTGCTCTGCGAGCTCCACGACCGAAGCCTGCGATCGCTGTATTGCCTTTCTAACCGCGTGCGTCGTCGTGGCGCTGCCGTGAAGTACCTGTCCCATAGTGCCTCCCGAGATGATGGATCAGTGTAATCAATCCCATCACACTCCGGGACTAAACATCCTAAATTCGCTTCGCTCATTAACGAAATTTGGTGGTGGAGCCCCCGGGACAAACATCGAACCCGAGGCGAGACCATTTTATGGAAATGGTGGAGCCGAGGGGAATCGAACCCCTGACCTCTTGAATGCCATTCAAGCGCTCTCCCAACTGAGCTACGGCCCCGGATTTCTCGCGCCGGTCGCGTCCGGCGCCTTATCTATGACGTCGCGGGCCGGCGATCAAGGTCAAAGCCCGCCCGACGATTCCCTAGCTCTCGTCCTTTTCGACCGGCTTTTCGATCACGTCGGCGACGTCGTCGTCCTCTTCGAGAACCGCGTCCTCCAACACGTCTTCGTCGTCATCCTCGATTTCGACATCGAGGTCGATATCGGCATCTTTGATCAGCTCGTCCTCGTCGGAGGCGGCTTCCTTATTTTCTTTGGCCGCGACTTTCTTGACCGGCTCCGGCTGCGGTTGCTTGGATTTGAGGATGGGCTCGGGCACCCACTCATAGCCGCAGGCGATGCAAACGACCGGCATTTTGCCGAGATCATAAAACCGGGCAGAGCACTTGGGACAAGTGCGTTTCGTGCCCCATTCTGATTTAGCCAAGGACGTCCTCCCAAATCGTCGGACTTCGAGATCGATAGAGTTTGAAAATCGGCGCATCCCTTGCCACGGAACACTGTGGCTGTCAAAAAAATTGTTTGCCGGCACGGTCGGCGTGCTAAGCAGATGACGATCCGGATCGCTCCAATTGAATGCAGGGCGCACGCCTGCGCATCGAAATCCTATGACCACACGGCCCGTTACCATCCGCCCGTCAAAGGCGCTGAACGGCTCGATTCGCGTTCCCGGCGACAAGTCGATTTCCCACCGCGCCCTCATGTTTGGCGCGCTCGCGGCCGGCGAAACCCGGGTCAGCGGGCTCCTGGAAGGCGAAGACGTTCTGGCGACGGCGGCAGCCATGCGCGCCCTCGGCGCCGAAGTCGAAAGGACCGGGCCGGGCGATTGGACCGTCTACGGCCGCGGTCTCGGCGCGCTCATCGAGCCGGACCGGCCACTTGACATGGGCAATGCCGGCACCGGCGTCCGGCTCCTGATGGGGCTGGTGGCGAGCCATCCGATTCGCACCATTTTCACGGGCGACGCCTCGCTCTCGCGCCGGCCCATGGCGCGCGTGGCGACACCGCTCACCCAATGCGGCGCGGCCATCGATCTCAGGGATGGCGAATTCCTTCCCGCCGTGGTCGCTGGAGCCGCCGATCCGCTGCCTCTCGACTACGAAGTGCCGGTGGCCTCGGCGCAGGTGAAATCCGCGATCCTGCTCGCCGGGCTGAACGCGCCCGGAACCACGATCGTCACCGAGCCCGTGCCGACGCGCGATCACAGCGAGCGCCTGCTGGCAGCCTTCGGCGCCGAGATCGCGACCGAGGAGGCCGACAAGGGTGGCCGGCGTATCCGATTGACCGGCCAGCCCGAACTGGTCCCGCAGGACATCCGGGTTCCAGCCGATATCTCGTCCGCCGCCTTTCCGATCGTCGCCGCCCTGATCACGCCGGGTTCGGAGGTCCGCATCGAGAGGGCCGGCGTCAACCCCCTGCGGGACGGCATTCTCACGGCGCTCAAGCTGATGGGCGGCGACGTTGAACTGGAAAACCGCCGGGAAGTCGGCGGCGAGCCGGTGGCCGATATCGTGGTCCGCGCGAGTCGGCTGGAAGGCATCGATCTCGATCCGATCATTGCCGCGAGCATGATCGACGAGTTTCCCGTGCTGTTCGTTGCGGCCGCCTGTGCCCGGGGCCGAAGCCGATTCACCGGGCTGGAAGAGCTCAGGGTCAAGGAAAGCGACCGCCTCGCCGCCATGGCCGCGGCGCTTTCGGCAAACGGCGTCGCCGTGGAAGAGCACACCGACGGCCTGACGGTCACGGGTTGCGACGGTCCGGTGCCGGGCGGCGGCACCGTCGACCCCCGGCTCGATCACCGCATCGCCATGGCTGGCTATGTCATGGGTCTCGCCGCCGAGGAGGCGGTGGCCATTGCCGACATGGCGCCCGTCGAGACCAGCTTCCCCGGATTTACGCAGACCATGCAGGGACTCGGCGCGAATCGGTCTGCCGGAGCCAAGCACGAGTCATGATTATCGCCGTCGACGGGCCCGCCGCCGCCGGCAAGGGCACCCTGGCCAGGGGAATGGCCAAATCCTTGGATTTCGCGCATCTCGATTCCGGCGCGCTCTACCGGGCGGTCGCCTATGCCATGCTTAGGGACGGCACCGATCCGTCCGACCGGGAGGCGGCGGTCGCGGCGTCGCGCCATTTGAATATCGACCTGATCGATGCGCCTGAGATCCGCGGCGAAGGCATCGGCAAGCTCGCATCGGCAATCGCCAAGATCCCGGATCTTCGCGCCAACCTATTGGATTTTCAGAGAAATTTCGCGCGCCACCCGCCCGGCGGTGTGGCCGGCGCGGTCATCGACGGCCGGGACATCGGCACCGTCGTCTGCCCGGACGCGGACGTCAAATTCTTCGTCACCGCCTCCGACGAGGCCCGCGCCAGGCGCCGCGTGCTGGAACTCGAAGGCCGCGGCGCGCCGGCCGATCTCGAAACCGTTCGGGCCGATCTTGCCCGACGCGACGCGCAGGACCGCAATCGCACGGCCGCGCCCTTAAAGCCCGCGCCAGACGCGCACTTGCTTGATACAACGGAATTGGATATAGAGGCCGCGCTCGCGCGGGCGCTCGAAATCGTGGCGCAGGCGCACGGGCGCTAAACGGCACATGCCGGCCTGATCGACCGGAGAGCTTCGGCACCGCCGAAGCTTCTTTTGTTGTTGGTCGCAACCAAGCTCCCGGAAAATTTTTTGGACACAGCGGGAGAAGACCGCCGGAGGCAACCGGCAGGCAGGTATAGATGAATTATCGGAGTTAACTGAAATCATGACTGCACTACAAAACTCGGCCCGCGATGAATTCGCCGCCATGCTCGACGAGACCATGGGCTCGGAGAAGAAGTTCGAACGCAAGGTCGTTCAAGGAACGGTCATCGCCATCGAAAACGATCTCGCGGTGATCGATATCGGCCTCAAGGCCGAGGGCCGTGTGCCCCTGAGAGAATTCGCCCCGCGCGGACAGACGGCGGAAATCGCCGTCGGAGATACGGTAGACGTTTATGTCGACCGTATCGAGAATGCAGCCGGGGAAGCCATCCTCAGCCGCGACAAGGCGCGGCGGGAAGAAGCCTGGACCCAGCTCGAAAAGGCCTTCGAGGCCAACGAGAAGGTGGACGGCACCATCTTCGGCCGGGTCAAGGGCGGGTTTACCGTCGATCTTTCCGGCGCCGTCGCGTTCCTGCCGGGCAGCCAGGTTGACGTACGCCCGGTGCGCGACGTCACACCCCTGATGAACATCCCGCAGCCTTTCCAGATCCTCAAAATGGACCGCATGCGCGGCAACATCGTCGTCTCGCGCCGCGCGGTCCTTGAAGAAGAGCGCGCCGAGCAGCGCACCGAGCTGATCCAGAACCTCGCCGAAGGCCAGGTGATGGAAGGCGTGGTCAAGAACATCACCGACTATGGCGCCTTCGTGGATTTGGGCGGCATCGACGGCCTATTGCATGTCACCGACATGTCGTGGAGCCGCATCAACCATCCTTCGGAGGTGTTGAAGATCGGCGAGACCATCAACGTCCAGATCATTCGCATGAACCCGGAGACCCACCGCATCTCGCTCGGCATGAAGCAGCTCGAAGCCGACCCGTGGGAGGGCATCGAAGCAAAGTATCCGCTTGAAGCGCGATTCAAGGGCCGCGTCACCAACATCACCGATTACGGCGCTTTCGTCGAACTCGAGCCCGGCGTCGAGGGCCTGGTGCATGTCTCCGAGATGTCCTGGGTGAAGAAGAACGTGCACCCGGGCAAGATCGTCTCCACCAGCCAGGAAGTCGAGGTCATGGTGCTCGAGGTCGATCCCGAGAAGCGCCGCATCTCGCTCGGCCTCAAGCAGTGCATGGAGAATCCCTGGGCGGCCTTTGCCGACAGATTCCCGGTCGGTCAGACGGTCGAGGGCGACGTCAAGAATACCACCGAATTCGGCATCTTTATCGGTCTGGAGGGCGATGTGGACGGCATGGTCCACCTGTCGGATGTGGACTGGAACCGCTCCGGCGAAGATGCCGCCGCCGCCTTCAAGAAGGGCGATACGGTCAAAGCGGTTGTCTTGGACGTGGATGTGGAGAAGGAGCGCATCTCGCTCGGTATCAAGCAACTCGAATCCGACCCCTTCCAGGGCATGGCATCCAAGCGCAAGGGCGCGACCGTCACCTGCGAGGTCACCGCGGTCAACGATAACGGTATCGAGGTGGCGGCGGGCGAAGAAGGCATCAAGGCCTTCATACGCCGGTCCGACCTGTCCCGCGATCGTGCCGATCAGCGCCCCGACCGGTTTGCCGTCGGCGACAAGGTCGACGCCATGGTCACCTCGGTCGACAAGGCGAACCGCAAGATCAGCCTGTCCATCAAGGCGCTCGAAGTGGCCGAGGAAAAGGCCGCCGTCGCGCAATACGGGTCGAGCGATTCCGGCGCCAGCCTGGGTGATATCCTTGGTGCGGCCTTGAAAGCGAAGGAAGAGGAAGGCAAGGTCGAAGGCGACGAAAAGCCGGCAAAGGCAAAGAAGCCGGCCGCGAAATCGGCCAAATCGGCCAAAGCTGACGACAAGTCCGACGAGGCCGATGAGTCCGAGGCACCCAAGAAGGCGGCCCCCAAAAAGAAGGCCGCGGCCAAGGACGAGGCGGCCGAGGGGGAGGAGAGCTAGGGGCAAATTAGCCTTTCTCGAGGCGATGCCGGCCTTCGATTTACAACTGTCTCAAGTCGGTCGTGAATCGAAAAGCCCAATGAACAAAAAGACTTAGGCTTGACGAAGGGTGCCACCTCTGGCACCCTTTTTCTTTTCGGGGCAGGCCGAATCCCACGGGGTATGGGAATCGGAGGGTAAGGGCAGCAGTATGATAAAGTCCGAGTTGATCCAGCGATTGGTTGAGGCCAATCCTCATTTATACCAGCGGGACGCGGAACGGATCGTCAGCACTATCTTCGAACAGATCGCCGGTGCGCTCGCCAAGGGCAACCGCGTCGAGCTCAGGGGGTTTGGGGCATTTTCCGTCAAGCGCCGGCCGTCGCGAACCGGCCGCAACCCGCGGACCGGTGAGCCGGTCAGCGTATCGGAGAAATTCGTGCCGTATTTCAAGACCGGCAAAGAGTTGCGTGAGCGTTTGAACGAAAAGTAGTCGGGGCATGCAGCGCGCCCTTTCCCTTCTTTTCTGGGTCGTTATCGGCCTCGTCTTCATCCTGCTGGCTATCGCCAATCGCCAGCCGGTCGATATCAGTTTCGATCCGCTGCCGGTTATGCTGTCCGGTGTCCCGCTGATCGCCGTCTTTTTCACGGGCATTCTCTTAGGCTTGGTGGCCGCCGCCATCGTCACCTCGTTCAAGCGTTTCGGCAGCCACCGGCGCGCCGTCAAGGCCGAAAAGTCGGCGGCGTCGCTCAAAGGCGAGGTGGAAGCGCTGGAGCGCGAGCTCGATCAGGCGGAAACCGGCGGGTCCGAAGACGGAAAGACGGGCACCGCGCCGCCCACGCTAATTGCGCAGAAAGCCGACCAGTGACGCCATCTGCGGCGTCAGGCGCACGAGCTTTTTCGACGGCATGAAGAGATGTGCCGGCTGCGGGCCCGGCGCGAAGGAGGTGACCACGACCTCGAGCTCCGGCGTCTCGTCGACACCGCCTTCAAAGACCAGGAGCCGCAAAATCGCCCCTGACTTGGCGACAAACAGGCGCGCGGTGACCGGCTCCGGGCCACCGGTATGGTGGATCTCGAAAACCGTCATCGTTTTGCCGCCTTCCTGGCTTTCCGCGACTTCGGTGACGCTCACCGCCTCGGGCACCGGCACCGGCTGGTAGGAGAGCCGGCTGAGAAAGGTGCTTGCCGTGGTGAAGCTCAGATCGAACGCTCGGCCGAATTCGGGCAAAGGTACGATCAACTGCTTTTTTGTGTAATCCACCAGCACCGTTCGGGTGATACCGTCGACGACAAGGTCGTGGCGCTCCTTGTCCCCGGAGCGGCGGATCGTGCCGCTGATGGTCTGGCGCCAGCCGTCGCGGCTCAAATGCAGCTCGACGGTGGCAAAATGGTCGGGAACCGCCTCCAAAAGCGAAAGAAACGTCTGGGCACGGACCGGTCCGGCCAATGCGAAGGGCAGGGCAAGAGCGGCGATTAAGAGCAGAATCTGTCTTTTCACGGCTTAACTTGGACTTGCGGCAAAGGGGAAGCTTCTTTATCCCTCCGAATGCCTTTTCAATGTGTTAACCGGCGGGCGCAATTGCGGCGACAAAAAGGCAAACAGGACAGAGTGACGTGGGAATAGCGGCAAAAATCTGCGGTTTGACGACGGCCGAGGCGGTAAAGACCGCCCGCGACGCCGGCGCCGACATGGTCGGCTTCGTATTCTATCCGCCGTCGCCGCGGGCCATCGATGTCGATCTCGCCCGGGCCTTGAAAGAACTTGCCGGACCCGACGTCCAGGCCGTCGGCGTGTTCGTCGATCCGGACGACGATCTTCTGGACCGCACGATCTCCGGTGTCGGTCTGGACATGGTGCAACTACATGGCTCCGAAAGCCCCGAGCGGGTGGCGGAAATCAGGCGGCGCTTCAAGCTTCCTGTGATCAAGGCGATCCAGGTTACCGATGCGGAAGACGTGACCATGGCCAGGGAGTTCGAGCCGGTCGCCGATTATCTGATGTTCGATGCCAAGCCGCCGGCCGAGAGCCTTTTGCCGGGGGGCAACGGCGCGGCCTTCGACTGGTCGCTCCTCGACGGCCAATCGTGGCAGCGGCCATGGATCCTGTCGGGCGGGCTGAACGCGGACGTTCTGGAGGACGCCGTGGCTACTTCGGGTGCTGCGGCGGTGGATGTGTCGTCCGGCGTCGAGACCGTCCCCGGCGCCAAGGCGCCCGAGTTGATCGAGGCGTTTCTCGAGGCCGCCAATCGGATATCGCAACCGTGAGCCACCTTTCGGACGATAGCGCGGCGCGGCCCAACTCCTACCGCGCCGGCCCCGACGAGGCCGGCCATTTCGGCATCTTCGGCGGCCGCTATGTGGCGGAGACCCTGATGCCGCTGATCCTGGAGGTCGAGCGGGCCTATGACGCGGCCAAGGCCGATCCCGCCTTTCAGGCCGAATACGACGATTTGCTGAAACACTATGTCGGCCGGCCGAGTCCGCTCTATTACGCCGAACGCCTGACCGCCGCACTCGGCGGGGCCAAGATCTATTTCAAGCGCGACGAGCTCAACCACACCGGCGCGCACAAGATCAACCACGCCATCGGCCAGGTGCTGCTCGCCAAGCGCATGGGCAAGACCCGCGTCATCGCCGAGACCGGCGCCGGCCAGCATGGCGTCGCCACCGCCACCGTTGCGGCCCGCTTCAACCTGCCCTGCACGGTCTTCATGGGCACCAAGGATATCGAGCGCCAGGCGCCTAACGTCTTTCGCATGAAGCTTCTCGGCGCCGAGGTCCGGCCGGTGGACTCCGGCTCGGCGTCCCTCAAGGACGCCATGAACGAGGCGCTTAGGCACTGGGTCGGCCATGTGGACGATACTTTCTATGTCATCGGCACCGTGGCCGGGCCGCATCCCTACCCCGCCATGGTGCGCGACTTTCAGTCGGTCATCGGCCGCGAGGCCAAGGAACAGCTTGCCGAGGCCGAGGGCCAGCTGCCCGATACGCTGGTCGCCTGCATCGGCGGTGGCTCAAACGCGCTCGGGCTGTTTTCCGCCTTTCTCGACGAGCCCTCGGTGCAGATCTACGCGGTCGAGGCCGCCGGCCGTGGGCTCGAGACCGACGCCCATGCCGCGTCGATTGCCGGCGGCACGCCCGGCGTGCTGCACGGCAACCGGACGTATCTCTTGCAGGACGAGGACGGCCAGATCCAGGAGGCGCACTCGATCTCCGCCGGGCTCGACTATCCCGGCATCGGCCCGGAGCACGCCTGGCTGCATGCGGTGGGCCGGGTCAACTACGTCTCGGCGACCGACGAGGAGGCGCTCGCCGCCTTCGAGATGTGCAGCCGGCTCGAGGGCATCATTCCGGCGCTGGAGCCGGCCCATGCGCTGGCCCAGGTGATCAAGCTCGCGCCTGAAAAGCCGAAGGACCATCTGCTGGTAATGAATCTCTGCGGCCGCGGCGATAAGGACATTTTCACCGCCGCCGAGGCCATGGGCGTCAAGCTATGAGCGCCGGGACGTCGCGCATCGGCCGGCGCTTTGAGGCGCTGGCGGCAGACGGCCGCGCCGGACTGGTCGCCTTCGTCACCGCCGGCGATCCCGATGCCGAGACCTCGGCCGAGATCCTCGCCGGCCTGGCCGGGGCCGGGGCCGATGTGATCGAGCTCGGCATGCCGTTTTCCGATCCCATGGCCGACGGACCGGCCATTCAGGCCGCGTCGGTGCGTGCGCTCGCCGGCGGGCAGACCTTGGCCAAAACACTGGAAATGCTGCGCGACTTCCGCAAGACCGATGACATGACCCCGGTGGTGCTGATGGGGTACTTCAATCCCATCTACGCCTATCGCATCGAAACCTTCGTTGCCGACGCAGCCGCGGCAGGTGCCGACGGATTGATCATCGTGGATTTGCCGCCTGAGGAAGACGCCGAGCTGCTGGGCCCGGCCTCGGCCGCCGGTCTCAGCCTGATCCGGCTGGCCACGCCGACCACGGATGCGG
>JAKSBY010000590.1 GCA_022360855.1 Sphingomonadales bacterium
GAGACCGATATCGGGCTCACCGGCGGCGGCAACGGCAACCACATGGTCTACCTCTCCGGCGTCACCGACCACAAGATCACCGACGACAAGCTGGTCGACCATATCGTCGAGCTGGTCGAGGCCAAGGCGGCCGACCTGGAAGCCGAGAAAGAGGCGGCCAGAACTGCCGCTCAATAGATCACTAACCGGGTAGATTCCTTGACCAAATTGCAGCCGGTTCGCGGCACGCGCGATGTTCTGGGCGAGGACGCCCGGCGCCACGCCCATGTGGTGGCGCGCTTCGCCGCGATTGCCGCACGCTACGGGTTCTCCGAGATCGCCACGCCGATCTTCGAGTTCACCGAGGTATTCAAGCGCACCCTGGGCGAGACCTCCGACGTGGTTTCCAAGGAGATGTACTCCTTTGCCGACCGGGGCGGCGACGAGATCACCTTGCGGCCCGAATACACTGCCGGCATCGCGCGGGCCTTCATCTCGGGCGGCATGCAGCAGAACCTGCCCTGCCGGTTCTGGGCACAAGGCCCCATGTTCCGCTATGAGCGGCCGCAGAAGGGCCGGTTCCGGCAGTTCCATCAGATCGATGCGGAGGTCTTGGGCCTGGATGATGCCGAAAACGACGTGGAGCTGATTGCGCTGGCCTATGACCTGCTGACCGACCTCGGCCTTGCCGACAAGACGGTCCTGCACCTCAACACCCTGGGCGACCCGGAGAGCCGGGAGGCCTACAGGGATGCACTTGTCGCTTACTTCTCGGCGCACGAGGCGGAGCTCTCGGAAGACAGCCGGGCGCGGCTCAAGCGCAATCCGTTGCGCATCCTTGATTCCAAGGACGAGGGCGACAGGGCCCTGATCCCGAATGCACCGGCCATGGCCGACTATCTCAACGATGCCTCGCGCGATTTCTTCGCCCGCGTCACCGGCGGGCTGGAGACGCTGGGCATCGCCTACACGCACGATCAGGCGCTCGTGCGCGGGCTCGATTACTATTGCCATACCGCCTTCGAGTTCATCACCGACGCGCTCGGCGCCCAGGGCACGGTCATCGGCGGCGGCCGGTACGACGGTCTGATCGCCGCTATGGGCGGCCCGCCGACCCCCGGCTCCGGCTGGGCCGGCGGCATCGAGCGGCTCGCCATGTTGATTGACTCTCCTGCCGCACCGCGATCCATCATCCTGATGCCCATGGGCGCGGCGGCCGAGCAGCAAAGCCTGAAGCTCGCGCATGATCTGCGCCGGGCCGGACTGACTTTGATCGTCGACCGCAAGGCAAACCTGAAGAAGCGCATGGCGCGCGCCAACCGCGACAATGCCGCCGCTGCGTTGATCCTGGGCGAGGATGAGTTGGCGGCCGGAGCTGTCACGTTGCGCGATCTCGACAGCGGCGAACAGACCGCCGTCGCCCTCGACAGGCTGGAGGAGGCGCTTCAGCCCTATCGTTAGCAAGCTTGCTCCCGTACCCGCCGCCGACCCGTTGCCTTTCGGAGCAAGACCATGATCCCGCAGGAAAAGATTCAACAGCTTTACGACCGCCACCGCCATCTCGAACAGGTGATGAGCGCGCCCGACAAGCTGAGCGGCCAGGAGTTCGCCGCCATCTCCAAGGAATATTCCGACCTCGACCCCATCGTCGCCACGGCCCGGTCGCTGGACGACACCCGCGCCGAGCTCGCCGATCTCGAGGAGATGGCCGGCGATGCCGAAAGCGATGCGGAAATGCGCGAGCTGGCCGAGGTTGAAATGGAGGAATTGAAGGCCAGGATACCCGATCTGGAGCACAAGCTCTCCGTCCAGCTCCTGCCCAAGGACTCCGCCGACGACCGCGCCGCGATCCTGGAGATCCGCGCCGGCACCGGTGGCGACGAGGCCGCGCTCTTTGCCGGCGACCTCTACCGCATGTATCAGCGCTACGCCGAGATTCACGGCTGGAAGCTCGAGCCGTTGTCGGCCAGCGCCAGCGATGTCGGCGGTTTCAAGGAGGCCATCGCCGGCATCGCCGGCAAGGGCGTGTTCGCCCGGCTCAAATTCGAATCCGGCGTGCACCGGGTGCAGCGCGTGCCGGTCACAGAATCCGGCGGGCGCATCCATACGTCGGCCGCAACCGTCGCCGTGCTGCCGGAGCCGGAGGAGGTGGATATCCAGATCGCCGATTCTGATCTTCGCATCGACGTCTACCGCGCCTCGGGACCCGGCGGTCAGTCGGTGAATACCACGGACAGCGCGGTCCGCATCACCCATATC
>JAKSBY010000003.1 GCA_022360855.1 Sphingomonadales bacterium
GTGAAACTGAAGCCGCCTGAATTGTACCCTCTGCTCGCCGACGCGTAGATCAGCACGTCATCCGTTGCCTGATAATCAAGGGCGAAGCGCGGCGTCAGCACGCCGCTCGAACCGTCAAGCTCCGTCGGCGGCGTCGAGGTATTGGAAAAGTCAAGGTCCTTCTTGTCGTAGGTGTATCGCAATCCGACCGACGCGCGCAGGTTATCCGTAATCTGATATTGCGCTTGGCCGAACGCCGCGTAGGAATTCGTTATTGTCTGCGCAAAAGTCTCGACCGTCGGATCGACGGGATTGGCGGCAAAAACAAAAGCCCGCCAATTGATATTCGCGGCCTCATGGAAGTAATGTACGCCGACAAGCCACTGTAGCCGGTCCGAAAATTCGCCGTTAAGACGAAACTCCTGGCTGAATTGTGTCGTCTCTTCTTCCGCATGGAATTCGACCACGCTCACGCCGGTAGAATCGGAATCGCTGAGCACGTTCATCGAGGTTCGCCTGAACGCCGTGGCCGACGTGAAATCGCCAAGGTCCCCCAGGTCATAGTCCACAGTTGTCGACAGGCCGGACTGCTCAATGTCGAATGTGTTGTCTGCGTTGACGTCAACGACGTCCGGATCTGCCGCGACGCCGGCCGCCAGGGTGCCGAACGCGAGGCGCGTGTTGTTTGCCGCCCAATCGCCGCTGACGTTTACTTCCAGCGAGTCCGAAGGCGTCAACAGTAGAGATCCGCGCAATGTGTGGCTTCGCCGATCGTTCAAATCCCGATCGTCAAAGAGGTTGTCCTGAAAGCCGTCGCGATCGAACTTTGTGAAGGAAAGCTTGGCCGCAATTTCGTCACTGACGATCGGGCCGTCTATGCTGGCGCGGACGCGTTTTTGATTGAAATTGCCATAAGACCCCTCAAGATACGCGCCAAACTCTTCGGACGGACGCTTCGTCTTTATGGAAACCGCACCGCCGATCGAGTTCCGCCCCCACAACGTGCCCTGGGGGCCGCGCAGAACCTCAATTTGTGCTATGTCAAATAGGTCAAACGCGTTTGCGAGCGAACGCCCAAACGGAACGCCGTCAACGTAAACACTGACTGCGGGGTCGGCGCCGACGCCCCGTGTTCGCGACGTGATGCCGCGCAATGTGAGAGGCATGCTGAAACCGGTCGTGCCGCCGGTAATCAGGCCCGGAACCCTAAGAGTAATGTCATCGATCTCTGTAACGAATGAGGCTTCAAGCTCTTCGGTCGATAAGGCCGTGATGGCGATCGGCGTCCGCTGCAAAAGCGTTTCGCCCGTTTTCGAACCTGTCACGACGATCTCTTCTAGGGCGAGAGACGACTTCCGCCCATCTTCCTGCGCTATGGCTGATGTGGAGTTCAGCGCCGAAAGCGCCAGCACCGCCGCTGACGCGGTCAGATAATGCGACCTATTCACTTTTCCTCCCTTCTTTTATGTGAATATTTTTAGGTAGCATCTTCATTCGCGCACGAACTGACGAAGACTCTGTTGGTCCGGATTAATTGTTAGCTCAGACGGTGAATTGGAGGGGGCTCGATGAAAGTTGGATTCGACCGCAAGTGATCGGCACCGGGACTCATGGATCAGGCCTCCAAAGGTGTGTTGGGGAAAGAAAACTGCGCGCGCTCGCGTACCCCGCCCGAAGGCCAGCGCTGGGTCAGGGTCTTGCGGCGGGTATAGAAGCGCACGCTGTCGGGCCCGTAGGCATAAAGATCGCCAAACAGCGACCGCTTCCAGCCGCCGAAGCTGTGGACCGCGACCGGAACCGGCAGAGGCACATTGATGCCCACCATGCCGACCTTGATCCGGTTGCCAAAATGCCTGGCCGCCTCGCCGTCGCGCGTGAAAATGCAGGTGCCGTTGCCGAATTCGTGATCGTCGATCAGGGCCATGGCGTCTTCCAAAGACGCCGCCCGGACGAGGGAGAGCACCGGGCCGAAAATCTCTTCCCGGTAGATGCGCATGTCCGGGGTGACATGATCGAACAGGCAGGGCCCCAGGAAGTATCCGTCCTCGTAGCCCTGCAGGGCGAGTTCGCGGCCGTCGACCACGAGGGTCGCGCCCTCCTCGACGCCGATATCCACATAGGCCCTGACCTTTTCGAAATGGTCCCGCGTGATCAGCGGCCCCATCTCGCTTGCGGCATCGCTCGCGGGTCCGACCTTCATCCTGGTCGCGCCGTCCTTCAGCTTGCCGACGACCTTTTCCGCCACCTCATCGCCGACGCACACGGCGACCGATATGGCCATGCAGCGCTCGCCGCTGGTGCCGTAGGCCGCTCCCATGAGCGCGTTGGCCGCGTTGTCGATATCGGCGTCCGGCATCACGATCGCGTGGTTCTTCGCGCCGCCCAGGGCCTGAACGCGTTTGCCGCTCGCGGTTCCCGTTGCGTACACATACTCGGCGGTCGGCGTGGCGCCGACAAAGCTGACGGCCTCGACCTCGCGGGACTTAAGCAACGCATCGACGGCTTCCTTATCGCCGTTCACGACGTTGAGAACGCCGTCGGGCAGGCCCGCCTCGCTCATAAGCTCCGCCAGAACAAGGGACGTGGAAGGGTCTTTCTCGGACGGCTTCAAAACGAATGTGTTGCCGCAAACGATGGCCATGGGAAACATCCAGAGCGGCACTAGCGCGGGGAAGTTGAAGGGTGTGATGCCGGCGACCACGCCGAGGGGCTGGTGCTCGGACCAGCTATCGATCCCCGCGCTGACATTCTTGGCGAACTCGCCTTTCAGAAGCTCCGGCGCGGCGCAGGTATACTCCACGACCTCGATACCGCGGGAGAATTCACCCAGTGCGTCGTCGGCGACCTTGCCGTGCTCGCGGGTGATGATCTCGGTGATGCGCCGGGTATTTCGCTCCAGCAGATCCTTGTAGCGAAACATGATGCGCGCGCGCTTCAAGGGCGGCGTCTCGCGCCACGACGGGAAGGCCGCCGCCGCGGCATCCACGGCGCGCGCCACCGTCTCGCTGCTCGCCATGGCAACCCGGCCGATGGCCTCGCCGGTGGCCGGATTGAAGACGGCCGACGACCGGCCCGTGCCGGCGATGCGCTCTCCATTTATGAAATGACCCAAAATCTCGTCGGACATAACACCTGCTTCCGTGTGTCTCATTGGTTTCTCGGGGGTCTCTCAGGCAACTCTGTCGAGCACGCGGCGTACCGCCTCGAACGTGGTATGGATGTCGTCTGGCTTGGCATTCAGGAACGGGCCGAACTGGAGCGTATCGCCGCCATTGCGCAGGACGAGGTCCTCTTCCCAGTAGCTCAGCTTGTGGACGTCCAGCCCGCGTTTGCCCAATCCGTCCGCATGGGAGGAGAGTTCGACCGCTCCCATGAGACCGAAGTTGCGGACATCGATGACCTTGGGATGGCCGGCAAGGCTATGAAGCGCTTCCTCGAAAACCGGCTCCAGCCCGCGCGCCTGCTCGAAGACGCCCTCTTCCCGATAAATATTGAGCGCGGCAAGCCCGGCGGCGGCCGCCAGGGCGTGCCCGGAATAGGTATAGCCGTGAAACAGCTCGATCATGTGCTCCGGACCCTGATCGAACGCGTCGCGGGTTTCATCGCGCACGATTACGGCGCCCATGGGGACCGCGCCGTTGGTCAGGCCCTTTGCGGTGGTGATGATGTCCGGCGTCACATCGAAGCGCTGGGCGGCGAACGGCTGCCCGACACGGCCGAATGCGGTGATGACCTCGTCGAAGATCAGCAAAATGCCGTGGCGGGTGCAGAGTTCGCGCAGCCGCTCAAGATAGCCGATCGGCGGTGGAAAGATGCCGCTAGAGCCGGCGACCGGCTCGACGATTACCGCGGCAATGTTCTCGCCGCCATGCAGACCGCACAGATCCTCCAACGCATCCGCAAGATGCGCACCCCAGTGGGGTTGGCCCTTTGTGAATGCATTGTGCTCCCAATCGTAGGTATGGGGCAGGTGGTCGATGCCCGGTAGCAAGGTGCTGCTGAATGCGCGGCGGTTGGGGCCCATTCCGCCTACGGACATGCCGCCGAAATTCACCCCGTGATAAGCACGCTCGCGGCCGATGAGACGGCTACGCGCACCATCCCCTCTTGCCTTATGATAGGCCAGCGCGATCTTGAGCGCGGTGTCGGCGGCTTCGGAACCGGAGTTGGTGAAGAAGACCGAGCCGAAACCGGCGGGCGCAAGCGCCCGAAGCCGCTCCGCCAGAAGAAACGGCCGGTCGTTGCTGGCCTGAAAGCCCATGGCATGGTCCAGCCGCTCGGCCTGCGTCTTGATCGCCTCGACGATCTTGGGGTGGCAGTGGCCGAGACCGTTCGTCCAAAGCCCGGAAAAGCTGTCATAGAGCCGGCGGCCATCTTCGCTTTGATAGTAGTGGCCTTTGGCGCCGGTCAGAATACGCGGCCTCTGGCGAAAATCGCGGCTTGCGGTAAACGGCATCCAATAGGCGTCGAGCCTGGCGTTCGCTTCCGAAACTGCTCTCGTATCCGCGTCCATTTTTGCTCGATACCGCTAGAATGACGGGTGTTGATTTATGACACTAGGAGCAGCGGTGTATGTTAAACAATACGTTTTGTGAACGGCATTAAGTCATTGATTTTGATGAGTAATAATTGTAGTTTGTTTAGGATATCAAACAGCTCTGACGCCCTTGGAACAGGAGTCCGCCATGAAGCAGCCAAACCGCGAATTGGGCGACCGGCTTAAGCGCGTCAGAGAGCACAACGGACTGTCCCAACGCCTGTTGGCCAAGCGCTCGGGGGTCGCGAATGCGACGATCTCGCAAATCGAATCCGGCGCCATCAACCCCACTGTGGGGACGCTGAAAAAAATCCTCGACGGCGTGCCGCTCAGCTTGGCGGAGTTCTTCACCTTTGATGCCAAAGACGACAACAGGAAGATCTTCTTTACGGCCAAGGATCTGGTTGAGATCGCCGATGGGGGTGTTTCCTACCGTCTGGTTGGCGGGAATCTGGCCGACAGAGCCATTCAGCTCGTCAAGGAGCGCTACGAGCCGGGGACGTCCACCGGCCGACACGCGCTGCGCCATGAAGGAGAGGAGTGCGGCCTTGTGCTGAGCGGCCAACTCAAAGTGACGGTCGGCAAGGAGACCCGGACCTTGAAAGCGGGCGAAGCGTATTATTTTAACAGCACGATCCCCCACTCCTTCGAGAATACCTCATCGGAGCCATGCGAACTCGTGAGCGCATGCTCGCCGCCAAGCTTTTAGGGAGCCAAACAGCCGGCGGCAGTGTTGGCCCTAGGGAACTGCCGTCGGTCTACTCCGCATCCGCATCGCCTTCCGGTTCGGCATACACAAACCGTAGGCCGTCGGCGATGACGTCCGGCACAACGGTGAAGTGGTTCTTGCCAGGAAACACGCGGGTTCGGATCTTGATCGATGGGTATTTGCGCAAGCGCAGCGTTTCCGCCAACAGGATCGGGCTGCTGACAATCCCCCACGCCGATCCGACATAGTCGTCGATCTCGTCCTCGCCGGTGCCGAAGAACACGTTGATCGGCAGGTCGTCATTCTCGTTCGCGACTTTCTCTTCCAGGCGAAAGACGGCGCGGTCGACCATGTTAACGACCGGGCTCCCGATGATGTATCTTTTGAAGGTCAGGGGACGCGCAACCATGGCGTAGGCGGTAAAGAGGCCGCCGGCCGAATGGCCGAACAAGGCATGATCGTCCGACATCCTGTATTTTGCGGAAAGCATCGGCCGGAGCTCATCGACGAGGAAGGAGAGAAACACATCGGCGGTCTGGGGCGGATCGCCCAGCCCGTATGCGCGCATCATCTCTTCGATCACCTTTCCGCTGACGCCATCGAAGAAGAATTTCGCGCCCGGCGGGCCGAAATCGTTCCATCGCCGGCGGCCATAGGTCAAGGTATCCAACTCACCCGGCAGCCCGACGCCGACGACGATCATTTCCGGGATCTCGCTGCCCTGGGAGAGCAGATTGACCAAGCCAACAGTCAGGCGAAACATCAGCGGGCTGTCGGTAACCCAAAGCGTCGGATACGTCCTGTCCGGTTGCGCCGCGTATGTCGCCGGCAGGGCCACCACATACTGATGGTCCCAGGAATAGCCGTCGATGCGCACCGTCTGGGCCGGCTCTACCGTCATGTCGAACCGGGCGCCCTCGACCTCCGAGGGATGTGGCGGCTTGGCTTCCTCGGCGAGACCGGCGGCCGGAACGAGCAACAAGGCGATGATCGGCCATAGTCTGCTGATGTTAATCATACACTGTCTCCATCGGCACCAACGCTTACAGTTCACGACCCAGCCTTATGCCGATCGTCCGGGGCCGCGGCTGGGATTGTTGGGTGATGATCTCCCATGGTGTGCTGAAACCGTCTTCATCGAGAAGATTGGTGGCAAACACCTCGATATCCACGAAGCCGGCGAGGTTCAGCCCCACGCTGGCGCTTAAAAGATCGATCTTGTCGGAGAACGTCACCGGCACCGCCAACCCGGCGGAGCGGATCGTAAACGGCATCTCGCCCTGATACGCGTAGGCCAGCCGCGCATATCCCGGCATCTTCGGCGTCAGGTTGAACGTATAGTCGGCGGTGGCGGACCAGCTGAATTCGGCCACATAGTCCAGGGGGTCGCCCACATTCTGCTGCGTGAAGGTGGCGTTCAGCTCGGTCACCTCGGTATCGACGACATTTCCGTTGAATCCGAAGGTCAGGTTGTCCGTCGCCAGCCAGCGCAGATACCAGTCGAAGCCCTTTATCTTGGCGGTGCCGATGTTGAAGCTGACGGATGTGGCCAGACCCGGGAGCAGCCCGGCGCCCTGAATATCGTCGAATTTGCTGTAGAACACCGCCGCTTCGGCAAACAGTTTGCCGCCGAACAGGCTGGACTTCACACCGAGCTCGAAGGAGCGCACATTGTCGGGCTCGTAAGTCGCGGGGCCGCCGGCCGCGACAATCGCCGGCGTGTTGAAGCCACCGCTGCGAAAGCCCTGCGCAACGCTGAAGTAGAACGAGAGATCGTCCCTCGGGCCGTAGGACAGATACACCCTGGGACTGAAGTCGTCGAACGAACCCTCGCTTGCGGGGTCGGTCGACGTTGGGTCGAAGCTCCGCCGGTCGTCATAGAAATAGCGGATGCCCGCGCCGATTTCCCAGGAGTCTCCCAGTCGCAACGCGCCGTTCGCGTATACGGAGATGGACTCGCTTTCCTGCGTCGCTTCCGAGGGAATATCGGCGGCCAGCACGATCGGGGGAATAACGCCGTCGCCGATGGCCTGCGTCGTCAGAAACGGATCGACGTGTTTCCCGTCCCGATAAAACGCCCCAACGACCCAGGAGAAGATGCTGTCATTGTCCGACGCAAGCCGCAGTTCTTGTGTGAATGTCTCGTAGTCATACGCGCCCTCGGTATTGACAAAAAGCTGACTTGAGGGAAACGGGGGGAGAAAATCGCCGGCGAATGTGAGCCGCCTGGTATCGACAAACGAGCCGTCGCCGGACGTATAGCCGGTGGCGCTGACAAGCGATAAGCCGGCGAAATCGTACCGTATGGTCAGGTTGAAGTGCTCGTAATTATCGGTAAACGGCGTCTCCAAATCCGGCTCGATAAAGGACTGGAACTGGCTCAGGTTGGATGGCCGCACATTGACCGTGTAGCGGCCGTTGCCGCTGGACCGGCTGATGATCGCCGTTCCGTTGACTTCGAAGTCTTCGCTGGCGACAAACCGAACGCGGACGCGGACATTTGTCTGTTCGCTGTCGTTAAAGTCTTCCAGGCCCGCGCCGGGCTGATCGATCCAGCCACCCAGGTTTTCATGGGTGGCGGTGATGCGGATTCCGAAGCTGTCTTCGATAATCGGTATGTTCAGGGCGCCGCGCACGGCCACACCCGATTCACCCCGCGCCTGGTCCATAAAGGCGATGTCGGCCTTGGCGCCGAATCTGTCCAGCTCCGGCGCTTTGGTGATGAAGCGCAACGTGCCACCGACCGACCCCGCCCCCCAAAGGGTGCCTTGCGCGCCCTGCAGCACCTCGACGCGCTCGAGGTCGTAGAGGCTCACATTCATCTGCGAGAACGGATTGGTGGGGGTCACGTCCACCTCGTCGAGGTAAACACCGACCATCGGTGAATCGCCGAACGAGGCCCCGAGGCCCCGAAGGGTATATTGCTGCGAGCCCGGCGCGGATTCGATAACCGTCATCCCCGGCACCTGATACGAGAGGTCATTGACGCTCGCGATCATGTGCTGTTCCAGATGGGCTCCGGAAAAGGTGGCCACCGACATGGGAACGTCGATCAGGCTCTGTTCGCGCCTCTGCGCGGTCACGATAATCAGATCGACGACAATTTCAGTGTCGTCCGACAGACTCTCTTCGCGCGATGCATCAGCCCGTGTTGCGTCTGAGACGACATCCGCCTGGGCAACTTGAATTCGAGTAGGCCCCGCTGCGTCGCGCCCCATGTCAAGTTGTGCCAGATCGATGGTAAAGGCACCCGTCGAGGTTTCCTTTGATTTCAGACCCGACCCGTCAAGGATTTTGTTCAGCGCTTCGGAGGGCTCCATCGTTCCTTTGACGGCCGGGGCCGTCTTACCCTCGACAAGGCTGCGGGGAGCGGCGACATTGATTCCCGATTGTTCGCCGAACTCCAGCAGCGCCGCGCCCAGGGGCTGCGAAGCGATGTCAAAATACCTGGGCTGAGCAAGCGCCGAAGCAAAAGGAACCGAGAGCGCAACCAAGACGGCTGCGCCCGTTTGCCAGAGTTTGCGCAGATGGGCTTTCGGCATTGGATGGACCTCCCGACAATTGTTTTTGCCGGTCAACGTTCTGAGAGGCACCGACCCCCAATGCTCAAAACCTGACCTTAGCCAAACAACGCCGCAATGGGGATTCCGTTCCAAATTTCTTCGGGAGCGGCCCGCTTCCGCCGTCCATGGCCGGTTGGCTTGAGGATGTTTCCGTTGAACCCGGGGGTTCAGCTCCTGTCGTGCTTGTGTCGCAAGACGACCTCATCCGGCGCGCGGCGATCCACCTCAACCGGATGAATGGCCTCCACCATGTCAAGCACCTGCTCGATATCCGTTGCGTTGAAGGTCATGGTGGCTCGCAGGTTGCCGAGATCCGGCGAGGCAACGCGGATTTGACGGCGGTGGTAGCGGTTCAGGTCTGCCACGATCTCGGCCAGGCTTGCGTCTTCGTACGACAAGCGGCCCGACCGCCAAGCGCCGGGCCGGACCTGTTCTATGGGTTCAACCAGCCCAGGCTCGGCACGGCGTTTGACCGTAATGCGTTCTCCCGCCGTCAAAACCTGTTTTGGGGCATCGCGCATATCTCCGATCTTCACGGTCTTGGGCATGGTTTCCGGCCTGGTGACCTCCACGACGCCTTCGAGCACGGCGACATGCACCTTGCCCGTGGTGTTCTTGACGTCGAATTTCGTTCCGACGACGCGCACCAATGTGTGGTCCACCACGACATAGAAGGGACGGGCCGGATCTTCGGCGACCTCGAAGAACGCTTCGCCCGCAGCCAGATTGATACGCCGGGCATCCGGCGCAAAGGTGGCCTCTATTCTCGATTTTGCCCCGAGTGTGACGAGGGAGCCATCCTCGAGCGTGATTTCGCTGATCTCCGCGATCTCGGTGGTATAGGCGGACGATGAGGGCGCCGGTGTGAGACCGGGGAATATCAGTGCAACGAAGAGAAGCACCGCGACCGCCCCTCCTGCCAGGCTGGCGGCCCAGACCGGCGGCTTGGCCAGGCCGTGAAGCCTTGCCAGCAGGGGCGCGGGGCGGCGGGCCAGCAACGTGTTCAGATCGACGCCGGCGCGGGGCATGGCGTAGTCCAGATCGCGATAGAGCTGCTCGTAAGCGCGATAGGCGCGCTTATGGGAGCGGTCTGCGTGAAGCCAGGCTTCAAACCGATCGCGCGTCGTTTCATCGACCTCGCCGGAGTGCATCACCAGATGCCATTCACGTGCCTGGGCCTTTGACCGCTCCTCAATGCGACCGTCTGTTGCCATCATTTCCCACCCTCGAGGCCATCGTCCGAGCCTTCCATGATCCGCATCAGCTTATCCATGCCGGCGCTCATGTTGCGGCTGATATCGCCCGACGACCAGCCGGTCTCTTCGCGGATTTGCCGATAGGACTTGCCTTCCAGCCGGTTCATGCCGAGAACAATCTGCTGTTTACGCGGCAGCGATTTGATGGCTGCCACGAGACGTTCGAAATAGTCTTTCGCCAATACAACGCGTTCCGGCGTGATTCCTTCCAGTTTCAGATCCGCATCCAGGGCGATTTGCTCGGCAATATAGGCGTTGGCCTTGGAATCGCGGCGCCAACAGTCAAAAAGCAGGTTCCGCGCCGTGATGAAAAGGAAAGACCGCGGCTCTGCAATCCTCTCAGGGTTATCGAGGCCGGCGAACTTTGCAAAGGCGGCCTGTACGACCTCTTCAGGCTCAGGAGGGCCGCCGCCGAACGACTTGTGGATGTTCTTGCATAGGTCCTTGAAATAATCGCGGTAAAGATCCTCGATCAACACGGAGCCGCCGCCAGTGGCTCGCTCGGCATTCTTCTGCCGTGTCTGTCTTTTTTGAAGCAGCCAGTTTCTCACAGGCCCTCGAACCTCCCGCTCGGTCGGCAAATGCTAGGCCTAAAGATCTGAATTCAGCAAGCGAAACGCCTCGCAGGGCGGGAATGCGCCGATAATCGCGGCGTCTCGGACACACTTGGCGATGAATTTGGTAAATGCCGCGTTTTTTTGCCGATTTTCTGGAACAAGGTGGATTTTCATACGTCGTTTTTTGGGGCGTCGAGCTAAGTTAAGCGCCGAATCCTACCTGCTCTGTTGCTCCTCGAAATACCCGGTCACCGTTGCCGTGAAGACGGCGAGCTGATCGCTTTGATTGTTGAGATACCAGCCATGCGTGCCGTCAAAAGGCGTGATGAACCAGCCATTGCCGCCCGTGCCCGTCCCGGTCGCGTAGCTTTCGAAATACCCCTCCGGCCCGTCGAACGGTTCGCCATGGAGATCATACTCAACCGGTTGGCCATCGATCCTCCAACTATAGTGGATCGGCTCGCCCGCGCCGACGTCGAGCTTGAACTCCAGGCCATGCTGCGGCGCCAGGAAGATCTTGAACTCCTGGGTGACCGGGGCCCTATCGCGCGCCGCCGCACGGCTTTGTTCGGCTGCCTCTTCTGCGTCTACGTCGGCCGACAGGCCGGTGATGCCCATCAGCCGGCCGGCGCCCAGGGGGTCCACCCCGTATTCGGCGGGCATGACGAAAAGCACCATTGCCAGAATCGCCGCAACAAGGGACAGGCCGCCGCCCACGCCCAAGGTCTTGAGAGACGGGGCGATCTGATCGGGTGTATTTTGTGCATGGGTCATGGGGCGACCTCCCTTCAAGTCCAGAAAAGCAAACCAAGCTGATAGAAGATCAAAACGAAGCCCGCCGCCATCAGCGCGAAATTGGCGAGGCTCGCGGTTTTTTGAAAATTCTCCGACCGGCGCCAGGCCGCCATCAGTACGAGGATGAACGCCAAGGCCAGCAACTGGCCGAGTTCCACCCCCACGTTGAACGACAGCAGATTGGTCAAAAGTCCGTCCGGCGAAAGACCGAAATCCTGAAGTTTCGCGGCAAGGCCAAGGCCGTGGAACAGGCCGAATCCGAAAACCGTCAGCTTCAGGTTCGGGCGAAAGCCGAGCGTGGTTTCAAAGCCCGAAAGATTATCAAACGCCTTCCAAACGACGGAAAGGCCGATGATCGCGTCGATGATGCGCGCGTCGATCCCGACGCCTGCCAGCACGCCGGTGATCAACGTCAAACTATGGCCGAGTGAAAACAGCGAGACAAAGATCGCGATGTCGCGAAAGCGGTACAGGAAGAAGATGACGCCGGCCAGAAACAACAGATGATCGTAGCCGGTGACCATATGCTTCGCGCCGAGATAGAGAAAGGCGGGAATATTGGGCCCGCTGGCGCCCAGCAGGAACTTCTTGTCGTCTTCCGCGACGCCGTGGGCGAGGGCGGCGCCGACAAGAGCGACGACGCCTAAAGCCACCAATATCAAACACAGAAAAGCCCGCAGATTACAGTCAAGCCGGCATAACTCTCTTGCCAAAACCGTTACTCCCGACGCATTGATATGATGTGATTCGGCAGGGCGTGATGCCGATGACGGGACTTCCCAACTTGATCATTCGCGCCGTCTGATAACCTTTTCAGCAACCGAAGGAACCATGCATGAGGAAAGTTTTTCTTGCGACCGCGGTCTGCGCGGGGCTTGGCTTGTCCACCGCCGAAGCCCATGGACCGCCCACGACGCCAGCCGAGCCGGGACCGATGCCCGACGTCCTTTTTAAGCACCCGGTTTTCATCTTTTTCCCGGGTTAGGCGGCGATGCCGATGCATTTCAAGGCCGACAAGACGGTGAGTTTTGTCGAGCTCGATCTGGAGGATATGGAGCAATCCGTCGGCGGCAAAGGGGCGTGGACCTGGGACGACCAATCGCTCTGCATCTATCCGGGCGATGCCGTGGTTTGCTTCGGACTGGACAACGTGGTCACGCCCGGCAAATCCTATGACAGCACATTTCGTATTCTGGACGTTCAGGGCCAAGAGCTCGACGCGATGCCCATGAAAGTCATGCTGGTTCGCTAGGTGAAGACTGGCTTGGTGCCACATCGGATATAGCTATTCGGGCAGTTGTTTGGGTGGAGTGCCGAAGAAAGACGGCTGGTGAAGTAGAGTCTGAACACAACGCATTGCGGAGGTTAGCGGTTCCGCGATCAAACCGGTTTCAAGACCTCGCATTAGTCGCTTAAAGACACACCTCTATCTAAAAGACGCACGAGAATCGGAAATGCCCCAGAGATTCTCGGATTTTCCGAAAAAAAGTGAAATTTCTCAATAACCACTTGATTCTGCGGCTTTTTTGAGTTTCAGCTAAACGGCAAGAGCGGGTGATTATGCGCCGATGTCGAAGATTATCGAGGCCTTTCTAGCGAACGAGCAGTCCGTCCGACGCGTCATCGCCCGGTATTGTCCGCGTACAGAAGATATCGATGAATTGACGCAGGAAACCTTCCTCAAATGCTTCGCCGCCGAGCTCAGGTCGGAAGTCCGCGACCCGAAAGGGCTGCTCCTGCATGCGGCAAAAAACGTGGCCCTCGGCGAGATCCGGAAAAAACGTCATAAGACGACGGATTACCTGGAAGATTCTCAGGACTTGGGAGTCCTAGTTGATGAGGCTCAAATCTCTCCGGAGGTTCAACTCGACGGGCGGCGCAAGCTGGTGGCGCTAACACGTGCGCTAAGCGTGTTGCCGCCCGACGACCAACGAATGCTGCTGATGCGCAAGGTCGACAAATTGAAGTTCAAGCAAATCGCACGGCGGATGGATGTGTCGGTCAATACCGTGCAACGAAGAATCGCCGCCGCCTTGCTGAAGTGCGGCGTTTTCCTGCGCGAGCAGGGCTACGACCCGATGGAATTCGGCGCCGTGCGCTCGCACCGCGGCCAATCGAAGACGCCGCGCGTTGCTGCCATCGGTTCGCATGGGGGTGAGCGAGAAGAAGGCGATGGACATGGCTAAGTCCGAGAATGTTGTTGCATTTCCCGATCTCTCACGGGTCGAGGCGCAGGCGACAGAATGGATCATGCTGTTTGAGGATGGCGGCGGGACGCCGGAAGAGCGCGCCGCATTCAAAAGCTGGCTCGACGAGAGCGTTCATCACCGCGATGCCTATATGCGCTTTGCTGCCCTTTGGGACGGCATGGAGCGGTTCGAAGAGTTGAGCGATTATTCGGCCACGGATGAAGGGGGGGCGCTTTTGAAGGGCAGCCGCTATTTCCCGCGAAGTCTTGGCCGGCGCTCCCTCATGAGACTCGCGGCGTCGCTGTTTTTGGTCGTTGCCGCCGCCGTCGCCTATCAGGCCCTGAGCGTTCGCGACCTGCGTCACGTGGCGGCGCATGAAACGGTCGTCGGGGCTCATCGGACCGTCAGTCTGCCAGACGGATCCCGGATCGACCTCAATACCAACAGTCGCGTGGAAATCGACTACTCGCGCACCAGCCGCCGGGTGCGGCTTGTGCGGGGAGAGGCCTATTTCGACGTCGTGGAAAACCAAAGCCGGCCGTTTGTCGTTGAGGCGGGTGGCGGCGCTGTCTGGGCGGTTGGCACGGCATTTTCGGTGCGGCTGCGCGACCGCAAGATCGATGTAACGGTGACGGAAGGACAGGTGGCCCTGTTCGCATCGACGCCGGACCGGACCGAAAAGACCGAGGGCGACGACCGCGCCGCTCCCGCCGCATTGCTCCGCGTCACGGTGGGCCAACAGGTCGTGTTCGAAGACGAGGTGGAGCAGCTCAACCATGTGGCGGCCGATGTGATGAAACGCAAGCTGTCCTGGCGCGACGGCATGCTGGCGTTTTCCGGCGAGCCCCTGTCGGAGATGGTTGCCGAGGTCTCGCGCTACACCGATATGACCATCGAAATCCAAGATGACGAGCTGCGGGTGTTTCCGGTGGCTGGCTACTTCAAGGCGGGCGATGTGGAGGCCATGCTGGAGGCGTTCGAGCTCGCCGGCGGGCTGCGGGTCGAGCGGCTGGGCCCGAAGCATGTCCGCCTTACAAAGGGCGAAGCGCGCTGAACGGCGCGGCGGGAGTGCCTCGGCGGGGATCACAGAACAAAAAATACAAAGAAAATCGGAGGAGCTTGGTGCTTTTTGAAATGTCACGCGTCCTTAATGGCAAGGCCGGTGTGAAACACGCAATCGCGTCCTGACTGCCGGACCAAAAAATGAGGAAACGCGAGCGTTGACGCGCGTTATTGCGGTTGGCTGCTTGGCCGTCGCGGTGCTCGTGTCACTGTCCAGCGCAGCTCGAACTTCTGAGGATCGATATGATTTTCATATCGACGGGGGGACCCTTGAGTCTGCGATGGAGGCGTTTGTCGATGTGGCAGGCGTGCAGCACTTCTACCCTCATGATTTGGCACAAACGACGGGGCTCAATCCCGTCATCGGTCGGTATACGATTGAACAGGCCCTCGCCATCCTGCTCGATGGCACGGGGTTTTCCAGCGGTCTTACGAAGAGCGGGGTCATCGTCATCTCGCTCGATCAAGCCAAAGAACAAGACCGGGAGGACCACGTGGCAAAAGGGAAGATCAAGACGTCGTTGCTGGCAAGCGTATCGGCGTTTCTGCTGGGCGCGACCAGCGATGGGACGAGGGCGCAGGACAGCGTCGACGCGGATACGGATGAGCCCACCGAGGTCATCATCGTAACCGCCCAGAAGCGCAGCCAGAGCCTGCAGGATGTGCCGTTTTCGTTGTCCGCAATCGGCGGCGACGATCTCGAGACCCTGGGCGGGGAGGGCTTCGACACATTCGCCCGGCGCATCCCCGGCCTCCAGTTCACGACGTCCTTGTCCGGCAGGACACAGCTTTCCATGCGTGGTATTTCGTCTGGGCTCGACGCCAGCGACCAGCCGCAGGTGAATACCACCGTTGGCCTCTATCTCGACGAGACCGAGATTTCCATGAGCGCGTCGAACCCGGACCTGCAGTTGTTCGATCTCGAGCGGGTCGAGGTCTTGCGCGGGCCGCAGGGCACGCTGTTCGGCTCCGGCTCCATGTCCGGGGTCATCCGTCTGATCTCGCGCAAGCCGAACACGGAGGACTATGAGCTGACCCTGAGCTCGGAGGTGAACTCCATCAAGGGCGGCGATATCGGCTACACTTTTCGCGGCGTCGGCAATGTTCCCTTGGGCGACAATGCTGCCTTTCGGATTCTCGGCTATTTCGACCGTGTTGGTGGGCATTTCGATAACCCGATTCTCGGCCTCGAGAATACCGACGACGTGGCGACCTATGGCGGCCGTCTGTCATTCCTCGTCAACCCGAACGAGCGGTCCAGCATCCTCGCCAAGGTGGTCTACCAAAAACGTGAGGCGGACGATTTCGACAATTGGGACGCATTGAACCCGTTCCCGGAGCGCGGTGTTTTCGTCCTGGAGCCGGCCGACAACGAGATCTTTATCGCCGACCTTGCGATCGACTACGATTTCGGCTTCGCTGCGCTGACCTCGGCCACGGCCTACCGCGACCGCAGCGATATCAACAGGTCGGAAGCCAATGGGTTCGCCGGGTTCCTCGGCGTGCCGCGCCTGGAAGTTCCGGGGCTTCCGTTTCCCACCTTCGGGTCCCAGCAGGGCTTCAGCCAGGAGCTCAGACTGGCGTCCACAAGTGATGGCCGGCTCGAATGGGTCGTCGGCGGGTTTTTCAGCACGCTCGACAGGCTGTTCACCCAAGCCCTTGACTACCCCGGAATCGAGGCCGGCGGCTTCGTTCCGCCGGGGAGCGTTTTCGGCGTTCAGACCGACCGGGTCTTCGATGGGCGCTTCGAGGTCGACACCGTGCAATACGCGGCCTTCGTGGACGCGACCTACTTCATCACCGACAAGCTCTCGGTGGCGGCGGGCTTCCGGTACGCGGAATACGAGCAGGATGTCGACATCGATTTTCGGGGCATTTTCGCAGGCTCCGGTCAGCAGCTCCAGGAAAGCACCAGCGAAGGCCGCTTCAATCCCCGCTTCAACGTTTCCTACGACTTCGACGTAGACCGGAAGGCCTATTTTCAGGCGGCCCAGGGCTTCCGCCTCGGCGGGGTCAACGAGCCGGTTCCTCTGCCGGCCTGCGAGGCGAATCTGATCGCCCTGGGATTTGAAGACGGCCGGCCGGGCGGGTTCGAATCCGACGGCTTGTGGAACTATGAAATCGGCCTCAAATCGCAGTTCCACGATAGGCGGATCACGTTTAACGTCGCCGCTTTCAATATCGATTACAGCGATGTTCAGACCCAGACGCGCCTCGACTGCGCCTTTTCGGTCATCGTCAATGCCGGCGAACTGACGAGCAGGGGCGTCGAGGTCGAATTCGCCGCCGATGTGACGGACTGGCTCTCCTTAGGCGTCAATGCGACCTATACCGACTCCACCCTTTCGTCCAGCGAGTCCGCCCTCGGCGAGGAAGGCGATCGCGCGCCATTCGTGCCGAAATGGGCGTTCAACGCCTTTGTCGACTTCACCGTGCCGCTGCCGGAGAACTGGACTTTTACCGCCGGTGCGGATGTCCAGTATGTCGGGGTGCGGCAGGACGTTTTTCCCGCCGCGGACGCAACCTTCTTCCCCTCCTACGCCATCGGCAATATGCGCATGGGCCTCGATCGCGGTCACCTGGCCGTCGATTTCTTCGTCGACAATTTCTGGAACGAGCGCGCCATCTTCTTCCAGACCTTCTGGCCCTTCACGACCGACCCGACCTTGCGGACCGTTACCAACAGGCCGCGCACCATCGGTCTGAGAGCGACCTATCGATACTGAACGCCAAAGGCGCCGAAGCTTGTACCGATCGGGCCTTTTTTGACTATGTTAATGAGCCCTTGTATCTTCGCCATTGCGGTTGCCGTTTCAAACGGAAGTCGAGGCGTGGAAATGAGAGAGTTGTCCGACACCTATCAGCCGGGGTTAAGCGAGATAGGCGGTTTCAAACGTCTGGTGACGTTCGAACTGGAAAACGACGCTGCTTCAGGCGACAAAGCGCCGCTACACTATTATGACGAGCTGGTGTGCCGGGGCATAACGCTCCGGACCTTGCAAACCAAGGGGAATTCCGAAGTCCGGTTTCGCGCGCGCGCCGACGGCGTCGGGCTCGCCTATGTCCATCACGGTGAATTTCAGTCGGACGTTGGTGGCATGGTCACCGAGCGCACTCAGCCGAAGCAGCTTCGGCTTTTTTTTAACGGAAAGGTGGGCAAGGTCGAGGCCGTCAAGGAAGCCGGCGCGCTCGACTGTACGATGATCCTGTTTAGTCCGGATCAACTGCTCTCTATTTGCGCGCCCGACACGTCGCTGTTGCCCGATCAGCTTCTGACGATCCTGCAGGGAGACCGTCGCGAGCGATATTTTTCATTCATTTCCAGTGTTCCCGGTGTCGCGATGATCGCCGAACAGGTTCGCAATTGCCCTTATGAGGGGGCCTTGAGACGCCTGTTTCTGGAGGCGAAGGCTAAAGAATTCCTCGTGGCGGCGTTCCATGCATTTAAGATGGGCGATAGTGAGATCGAGCCGCCGCATGCCCCCCGCTCCGATGAGATCGCCAAGCTCAGAGAGGCCAAACGCATCATCAGGAAGGAATATCGCGATCCGCCGTCGCTGTCGGTTCTGGCGCGCCGGGTTGGGCTCAATGATTTCAAGTTGAAATGCGGGTTTCGCCATTTGTACAAGACGACGGTCTATTCGATGGTCAGCGAACTCAGAATGGAAGAAGCACGCCGGCTGTTGCGCGATACCGATCTTCGCATCTCGCAAGTTGGCTATCAGGTCGGCTTTGCAAGCGGCGCGTCCTTCAGCCGTGCGTTCGGCAAAATGTATGGATGCACGCCCAAAGCGCTGCGCAATCGCGAAAGACTCGTCTCCCGTCGGAAAGCATAGGCGCGTTTGCGCCTGACCTGACCGCGATCATCCAGACAAGAACCGGGGGGCGTCCGGTGCACCCCCGCGGCTAAGCACGTTCCCGAAAGGAGCGCGCTCAACGCAGCGGCATAAGATTTATCCCATTGAGTGTCTAAATTCGCCGCACTCCCCGATCCGCAGATGTTAGTCCAATACGGCCCTTTGAGGTGAGCCGATGCGGGTCAATGCCTTGCGAAAATGAGGCTCGTCCTTCCGAGACCATTATCCAAGAAAGCGAGAGCCATGAAAAAATCCGCTCGACGAATCGATCATTTTCCATTGTGCGTTTTGGATCTTGAACGCGCCAAGAAGACCTACGAGGCGATGGGCTTCTTCATGACGCCCTTTGGTGACCACCGGCCTTCATTGGGGACCGGCAACCACGTGGTGACCTTCGAGAAGAATTTCCTGGAGTTGCTGACAATTATCGATCGCACCATTCCCGCGGCCTATCTTCAGGAAGACGTCGATCGCCGGGAGGGAGTCCATATCATGGGGTTCACGAGCGATGATGTCGACGCCGATATCAAGACGCTGCGCGAGGCGCAACCGGGCGGCTGGGGCGATAAAGGCCTTTCGACGCGCCGCATGGCGCTGCAGGGCAATGAAATCGTGGTGGCAAGAACGGACTATACGATTCAGCCGATGGAGCTGGGACGCGAGGTAAGGTTCTTTATCGCCAACAACACGACAAAAGAAATCACGTTGAATCCGGACTTTACCAATCATCCGAACGGCGCTCTCGGAATCACCGAAGTCCTGTTCGCGGCGGATGAAGGCCGCGATGTGCTGATCGGTGATCTTGAGCTTATTCTGGGTCCGGACTGCAAACGCGAAACCGGCGACTGCGTCGAATTTCACACCCCCGAGGAAGTCCTCGTCATCAAACGCCGGCGCGACCTCGATTTCAAGACCACATGCGAAGCTCCCTATCTCGCCGGTCTTTCGATCGCGATGCCGAGCGTTGACGCCGTTACCCAGCATCTACGCGTGAACGACGTGCCCTTCAAGCAGGCAGCCAACGGTTCGGTGACGATTACGCCGGAACATGCCCATGGCATTTGCCTGAAGTTTGTCGAGAAGGCGCGTTGAAGCGCTGAGGCCGTCCTCTGAGCCCGAGGACGAGTTTATCGCGCGCCGGTGCATTTTTACCGCCGTCCGGGGGCGAGTGGCGTTGTCGATTCCTATCCGTCCTACATCGACCTCTTTGTGAACAATAAATCCGTA
>JAKSBY010000432.1 GCA_022360855.1 Sphingomonadales bacterium
CATCTGTCCGCGATCATGACCCTGTATCCCGGCGACGTCATCGCTACTGGAACGCCTGCGGGCGTCGGGCATGGACGCAATCCGCCTGAATTTCTGAAACCCGGAGACGAGGTCCGTATGGAGATCGCCGGGCTGGGAGAGCTCGTCACCCGTATTGTTGGAGGGGGCCGGATTGTGCGAGGCCGTGTTGACAAACTGTATCCACTCAGTAACTGTATCCACTATATGGATTCCGCCCAGCCGCCACCGTCGTGCGCGGCTGAGGCATCAACCATCGGGCAAAGCGAAGCAATTTGGAGGTGAGATGTTTACCCTTTCCCACGCGATTGAAATAAATCCGCAAGGGGTCGAGCCGGAGTTGTCCTTAGACGACGTATGGCGCGGCCTGGTCATGAAGGCCGAGAATGCGCTGCCTTTTGTTAACGGCATGTCGAAATGCGAGGTCGTCGACCGGGGCGACGGCTGGCTGGTGCGCGATGTCGTCTTCGCCGGCGAGGCGCTTCAGGAGAAGATCACCTTTCATGCGCCGATTCAGGTGCATTTCGAGCGCATCGGCGGCGGCGGTTTCATCGAAAACACAATCAGCACGTCCGACAGAGGGCTTCTCCTTGCCTTCACATTCGGCCTCAATTTCCCTGACGTCGAGCCGGGCTCGGATGCGGAACGCGAGAAGGGCGAAGGCATGCGGGGCGCCTATATCGGCGCGGTTGCCTCGACGCTTGCGCGTCTGCGCAAAATGAAGACCGCCGGCGAGCTCTAAGAAGAAGATCCGAGAGGGCTGCCGGTATGACGGATGCAAATGAAGGCGGCGGTTCGTCCGCTGACGCCGGGCACTGGGTGACGGCGTTTTACCGGGACGCGGACCTCGTCGATATCGACCGGCTGGCGGCATGGTTCGCCGACGATATCGACCTGCGTTTCGCGAACAACCCGCCCATTCGAGACAAGCAGACCGCAGTCAGCGTCATGTCGGAATTCTACGCCTCGATCGCCGGCATGAAGCATGTGCGGGAAAATCTGTTTCTCGACGGTGCGTCGGCATGTCTGCAGGGAAAGGTCGTCTATACGACCCATGACGGCCGGGAGGTAACGCTTCCCGTTTCCAGCTACATCCGTCGAAATCAAGATGGAGTGCTCGACAGGCTTTGGATCTATATCGACATGGCGCCGCTGTACGCCGACGGCGAGGGGGCCTGATGCGCCGTCTGGAAGGGCGGACCTGTATCATTACCGGGTCCGGCGGCAGCATCGGGCGCGCCACATGCCTCCGCTTCGCAAGCGAGGGCGCCAATGTGGTCGGCTGTGATATCAACGGCGAAAGCGCGGAGGAGACCGTTCGGCTGGTCGGCGAGGCCGGCAGCGAGATGATATCGGCCCACCCCGCCGACCTCACGGAAAAAGGCGAATGCGAGAGGCTGGTCGCGGCCGCCGTCGAGCGCTTCGGCGGTGTCGACGTTCTCTTCAACAACGGCGCCATGGCGTATTTCGCGTGGCTCGACGACATGGACGACGATGTCTGGTTCAAGACGATCAATGAGGAGCTGAACCTGGTCTTCCTGTTGACGCGCGCCGCCTGGCCGGAACTGAAAAAGCGCGGCGGGGCGATCGTGAATACGGCGTCGCTTTCCGCCTGGGCCGGCATCGAGCTGCTTCCGGCGTTGGCGCACACGGCGGCCAAGGGCGGCGTGTTGTCCATGACGCGGCAGCTCGCCATGGAGGGGCGCCATCACGGTATTCGCGCCAACTCGGTTTCCCCCGGCACGATCGAAACCAACCAGACCCGCTTTATTCTGGACGATCCGGAATGGAGCGCCAAGCAGCTTGGCCGGGCCATGATGAACCGGATGGGGCAGCCCGAGGAGATCGCCAGCGTCGTCGCATTTCTGGCCAGCGATGACGCGTCCTATATCACCGGCGCCGACATTGCCGTCGACGGCGGCGTGCGGGCCTGGTGACCTCCCTCCTATTTCGGTGACAGTTACCTTTTTTAAAAATCTGCTTTTTCATCTCATTGTTTTCAAATGGAAAGCAAAAAGGTAACTGTCACCGAAATAGGGGGATCGCTGCAAATGCCGGATATCAGGCTCTACTATTACCCCGGAACGTGTTCGCGCGGTGCCATGGTCGGCTTGGAGGAAGCCGGCGCTCCCTACGACATGGAGCTGGTCGTCTATATGCGCGGTGACAACAAATCACCGGACTATCTGAAGCTCAATCCCAATGGAAAAGTGCCGACCCTGGTGGCCGATGGCGTGGCCATCACCGAGTCATCGGCGATGATGCTCTACCTGGCGCAGGCGTTCCCGGAGGCCCATTTATTGCCGCTCGGCGCGGGCGCCGCGTCCGACGGCAAGGTCATGGCCGACGTCGTCTGGTGTTCGGCCAGCCTGCATCCGAATGTCTTTCATACGCGTCTGCCGCAGTTCTTCTGCGACCACGAGGCGGGCATGGCGCGCGTGCGCGACTTGGCGATGGTGCGGCTCGCCCAGGACTTTCGCCAGATCGAAGACCG
>JAKSBY010000578.1 GCA_022360855.1 Sphingomonadales bacterium
ACGATCTTCGTGCGTTCGGTCACGGCGCCGAGGATGGCATCCACATCTGCCGTGTAATCGGCCTCGGGCACGGCGACCGGCGCCGCCCCGGCGGCCAGGGTGGCGATCTTGTAGACCAGGAAGCCGTGCGCGGTGTGGATCACCTCGTCGCCCGGCGCCAGATAAGCCCGCGCGATAAAGCCCAGAAGCTGCTCCGAACCCGAAGCGGCCAGCACATGCGCCGGGTCCAGCTCATGCGCTTCGGCAATGGCGCGCACCAGCTTCACCGAGCCGCCATCGGGATAAAGCTCCAGATGATCCAGGTGATCGCGGATCGCCGCCACGGCCTTCGGACTCGGGCCCAGAGGCGACTCGTTGGACGCCAGCTTGATCACCGTGTCATGCCCGGGAATCTCGGATTCGCCCGGCTTATAGGCGACGATGTTGAGGAGTTCAGGCCGCGGCTCGGGCTTCATGGCATCGGTCTTTCGTGCGGGTTCCATGGGTGCTCTCCCTAAGCTTCCGGCTCGTAGCGCACCACGGTTTGCTCGATGGCGCCGAAGATGGACTGGCCCGCCGCGTCGGTCATCTCGATACGGATGGTATCGCCGAACTTCATGAAGGGCGTCGCCATCTCGCCGTTCTCTATCTTTTCAATCATACGGATCTCGGCGATACAGGAATAGCCGACCCCGCCATCAGCGACAGGCTTGCCGGGGCCGCCGTCGAGCTTGTTGGAGACCGTGCCCGAGCCGACGATCGCGCCGGCACCGAGCGGCCGGGTCTTGGCCGCATGCGCGACAAGCGTTGGGAAATCGAAAGTCATATCCACCCCGGCGTCGGGCTTGCCGAAAAGTGCGCCGTTCAAGGTGCTCAGCAGCGGCAGGTGGAGCTTGCCGTCCCGCCAGGCATCGCCGAGCTCGTCCGGGGTTACACAGACCGGCGAGAAGGCCGAAGACGGCTTGGATTGGAAGAAGCCGAAGCCCTTGCCGAGCTCGGCCGGGATCAGGTTGCGCAAGGAGACGTCGTTGACCAGCATGAGAAGGCGAATTCCGGCGGCAGCCGCTTCGGGCGACGCGCCCATGGGGACGTCGCCGGTGATCACCGCGATCTCGCCCTCGAAATCGATGCCCCAGGCCTCATCGGCCATGGGGATGTCGTCGCGCGGGCCGAGGAAGGCGTCGGAGCCGCCCTGATACATCAGCGGATCGGTCCAGAAGCTCTCGGGCATCTCGGCGCCGCGGGCCTTGCGCACCAGCTCCACGTGATTGACGTAGGCCGAGCCGTCGGCCCATTGATAGGCGCGCGGCAGGGGCGCGGCGCAGGCGCCCTCGTCAAAGGCTTCGCCCTCGATCTCGCCGGCGTTGAGCTGGTCGGCCAGCGCCTGCAGGGCGGGCGCGGCGTTTTCCCAGTCGTCGAGCGCCGCCTGCAAATTGGGCGCGATATGGCCGGCCCGGGCCATGCGGCCAAGATCGGTCGAGACCACGACCAGATGACCGTCGCGCTCCGCCTTCAAAGATGCCAGTTTCATAACGCCTCCCGTGACCTCGATCGTTTATCGGCTATTCGACGCCCGCGAACTCGCCCTCATGCAGCCAGGCAGCGTGCTTCGGCGCTCGTTTGGTGCGGCTCCATTCCTCCAGCATCGCCGGGGCAACCCGATGCAATTCGGCCAACTGCTCGTCCGTCCGGGTATTGGCGACCAGTTCCAGGCGGTGGCCGTTGGGATCGAAAAAGTAGATGGACTGGAACACGCCGTGATCGGTCGGGCCGAGCACCTCGATGCCGGCGGCCTCGACCCGTGCCTTGGCGGCCAGAAGCGCGTCCATGTCTTCCACCTCGAAGGCGATATGCTGGACCCATTCGGGCGTGTTCTCGTCGCGCCCCATGGGCTCCTTCGTCGGCAGCTCGAAAAACGCCAACACATTGCCCATGCCGGCGTCGAGGAACACATGCATGTAAGGATCCGGCTCCTTGGTCGACGGCACCCGGTCTTCGGCGAAGGCCATCTGGAACTCCATGCCGAGCACGTCCTGATAGAACTCCACCGTCTCCTTGGCATCCTTGCAGCGATAGGCAACGTGGTGAATGCGTTTGATGTTCATCTCCGGGCTCCCTAGGCCGCGTCGGACGTGTCGAGCACGCCGCGGCGGATCTGATCGCGCTCCATGGATTCGAACAGGGCCTTGAAATTGCCCTCGCCGAAGCCGTCGTCGCCCTTGCGCTGGATGAATTCGAAGAAGATCGGCCCGATCTGCGTTTCGCTGAAAATCTGCAAGAGCAACCGCGGATCGCCCTCCTCCGAGGACCCATCGAGCAGGATGCCGCGCTTCTTGAGTTCCGCGACCGGCTCGCCATGGCCCGGCAGGCGCTCGTCGAGCATCTCGTAATAGGCGTCCGGCGGCGGCGTCATGAAGGGCGTGTTGCGCGCCTTCAGCATGTCCCAGCTCGCCAGGAGATCGTCGCAGGCCAACGCGATATGCTGAATGCCTTCGCCGTTATAGGCCATGAGATATTCCTCGATCTGGCCGCTGCCGCCAGGCGCCTCTTCGTTGAGCGGGATACGGATGCGCCCGTCCGGCGCGGTCATGGCGCGGGACTGCAGCCCGGTATACTCGCCCTTGATGTCGAAATAGCGGATTTCCCGGAAGTTGAAGAAGGTCTCATAGAATTTGGCCCAATAGTCCATGCGGCCGCGATAAACGTTGTGGGTCAGATGGTCGATGACCTTGAAGCCGCAGCCCACCGGGTGCCGGTCGACGCCCTCATGGAACTCGAAATCGATATCATAGATCGAGCTGCCGTGCTCGTAACGGTCGATGAGATAGAGCGGCGCGCCGCCGATGCCCTTGATGGCTGGCAGCTTGAGCTCCATGGGCCCGGTCGGGATATCGATGGGCTGGGCGCCCATTTCCAGAGCGCGGGCATAGGCCACATGCGCGTCCCTCACGCGGAAGGCCATGCCACAGGCACAGGGGCCGTGCTCCTCGGTAAAATAGGACGCGCGGCTCTGCTTCTCGTTATTGATGATGAAGTTGATGTCGCCCTGGCGAAACAGGGTGACGTCCTTGGACCGGTGCTTCGCGACCTCGGTGAAGCCGAGCATCTCGAAGATCTTTGCCAGAGCCTCGGGCTCGGCCGACGCAAACTCCACAAACTCGAATCCGTCCAGCCCCATGGGGTTTTCGAACAGGTCTGCCATCGTTGGTCTCCCGCCACTTGAAAGTTTCACTTGAAACCATATTAGTTTCATGCGAAACTAAATGCAAGGAGAAAATGACATGCCCGAGCGAAATTCGGACACCCTGCGGCTGGAAGATTTTCTGCCCTATCGGCTGTCGGTTCTGTCGAACCGGGTGAGCCGCACAATCGCCGAGCGCTACGAGGAGCGGTTTCAGCTCTCGATGTCTGAATGGCGGGTTATGGCTGTATTGGGCGAAAGCCCCGGCCTTTCCGCCGGCGAGGTGGCGGTGCGCACGGCCATGGACAAGGTGGCGGTCAGCCGCGCGGTCAACCGGCTCCTGGAAACCGGGCGGCTGGAGCGCCGGTTTTCCGATGAGGATCGGCGGCGGTCGGTCCTGCAGCTCTCGGCGGCCGGCCGCAAGATCTACCGCGACGTCGTGCCGATCGCAAAGGCTTACGAATCGGAGTTGCTGAACGCCTTGTCGGAGTCCGAATCCGGCCAGCTCAACACACTTATCGACCGGCTGTTCGAATCCCTGGACGCGCGAGCGAGCGCGTAAAAAAAGGGGCGACCGGAAAACCGGCGCCCCTAGGTTGTCAGCCAATCACCAGAGAGGGGTTAGATCGGCTGAACGCGAACGTACGCATCGTGGCTATCCGACGTTCGCGGGTTCGAATAACCTGCCTTGGTTTGCCAACCCGCCATTGCCGGGCCGGCATCCGGCCTGTTTTTTCCTCGCTGCGACCCGTGACCCGGGCTCTCGCGTTATCGATCGGTCAAAGCTCGTGCAGGCAGACCGCAACGTCGTCATCGCCATGGTCGGCGTGAAGCGCCCGGTCGCAAACGCAGCCGCTTTTGCCCGATTGAAAAATGGTCTTGATAATCGCCGGCCGATCGCCGTCCGCGCTCGCCGGAGCGGAGGCGCGAACGGGATCGAATCCGGCCGAGAAGGACATGCCATGAAGTAGAAACGCCACCACAGCGGCCGTCACAACCTTCGCTCTCAGGGGCAACAAAGACACGAAGGCGGGCGACCGTACCGCACCGCATCTGGGGAAATCGAGGCTTTGGCGTTGGGGTTTCATAGCGTCCTGCTCGTCTCTCTGACGGCAAGATGAGCGCGCGAGCGCGGGAATTGAAGGGCTTTGCGGTGGGCGGTTGGTGCCGCGCGATAAAGTGAATTTCGGGGCGGTTATGCGCCCAGAACGACTGCGATTTCCTGCCGGCTCGCGCCCTGCATCAGCGCAAGCGTAAGGAGTATCCGCGCCTTTCGGCCGCTCCACGGGCCGGCCGGGATGAAGCCGCGGCGGATCAGGTCGATCTCGCCGCCGGCATAGCCATAGGTCTCGGTGAAGATCTCACCGGCCGGGATACGGCTCGCCAGGACTACGGGCATGGCCTCCGCCAGGGCGCCCGCCGCATCGGCCAGGCTCTCGGGCAAATGCCCGACACCGAAGGCCTCGACCACGAGGCCGTCGAAACCCTTCTCGGCAAATCCGTCCAACAGCCGCCCCTGACTGCCGAATACCGAGGTCAAGAGCGCCACTTCGGCGGGTCGCGTGAGCTCGACCGGCCGGAAACGTGGCGGCGGCTTGGCCGTGCCGTGATAGCGTACCCGGCCCTCCGCGACCCAG
>JAKSBY010000060.1 GCA_022360855.1 Sphingomonadales bacterium
CCGAGCTTCTGCCGCAGCCGGCGCACCTGGGTATCGATGCTGCGGTCGTAGGGCGACCATTCCCGGCCCGCGGTAATGTCGAGCAGCTGATCACGGCTTAAGACCCGGCGCGGATGGCTTACGAAGGCCTCCAGGAGCTTGAACTCGCCTGTCGTCAGCTCGACCGCCGTGCCGTCGGGACGGGAAAGCTCCTGGCGGAACAGATCGAGACGAAATCCTTTGAATTCGATGAATTCGCCGTCTGCCCCTGACGCGCCCTCCGCATCCGCCGCGCCGGCCTTGGCGCGCACGCGCCTGAGCAGACTTTTGATACGGGCAAGGACTTCGCGCATGTGAAACGGCTTGGCGACATAATCGTCGGCGCCGACCTCGAGGCCGACAACACGGTCGATGGGGTCGCCCTTGCCGGTCAGAATGATGATGCCGACATCCGATTGAGCGCGAAACTCGCGCGCCAGATCGAGCCCGTCCGCATCCGGCAGCTGCAGATCGAGCAGGATCAGGTCCGCCCCGTCTTCGGCAAATACCGAGCGCGCCGAGGCACCGTCAATGGCGGCGGCAACGTCAAACCCCTCGCCCACCAGGTAGCGTTCAAGCATCCGCACGATCCGCGGATCGTCGTCAACGATGAGGATTTTCGACATCTGGCGGGTGCCGGTCCAGGCGCAATCAGTGAATCCCTGTCACAATTTGTCACAAACCGAATCCATTTGTCACCCAAAGAGGAGCCCCGCGACATATTGCGCTTTCCTGGACAGGTGATGATCCCTCCCAGAGCCAGTCAGAAAACTTGGCGAATGCGAAGGGGACATACAATGCTTGCAGGAATCGAAGTCGCCAATACCCATCAATTTCCCGCCACGGCGCTCCACACCGGCCTGGCGACCAAACAGCCCATAGTGAACGACAACAAGACGGTCATCCGCCACATGGATGAGCGGCAGACGCTGTTCTACGAGGGCGATCGCGCGCGCTTCGCCTGCGAGATCGTTTCCGGCGTCGTCAAGCTCTACAAGCTCTTGCCGGACGGCCGGCGCCTGATCACCGGGTTCTTTTTCGCCGGCGATATCATCGGCCTCGCCATCGATGACACCTATGCCTGTACCGCCGAAGCGGTCACCGAGGCGGAGGTCATGTTCGTACCGCGCAGCCATCTCGAAGCGCAGATGGACGTCAACCCGAAATTCGCTCGCCGGCTCCTGACCGCCGCCTTCGACGAGCTGAAGACCGCCCGCGAGCAGATGCTCCTCCTGGGCCGCAAGACGCCCATCGAAAAGGTCGCGTCGTTCCTCTTGTGGATCGAGCAGAAGGCCGGCCCGGCCCGGGACGGCGCCGTCGACCTCACCATGTCGCGGTCCGATATCGCCGACTATCTCGGCCTGACGGTGGAGACGGTCTGCCGCGTCATGACGCGGCTGAAGAACGAAGGCGCCATTCGCGCCTCCAGCGCCCGGCACCTCAGGATCACAGACCGCGATCACCTGGAAGCCTATGCCGACGGCGACGACGACGCGGTCGCCATGAAGGCGGCGTAGATACCCCCAGTTCCTCCGACCCTAGCCCCAAAAAAAGCCCCGCCAAATTGCCGGCGGGGCTTTTCAGTTCGGGAGGATCGTATCTCTGGCTTAGGCGGCCTTGACCTGAATCTTCCGCAACTCTTCCTTTACCGCCGGCGATTTCGGCAGGCGGACCGTCAGCACGCCTTTGGAAAAGTCGGCTTCCGCCTTGTCGCTCTCTACCTCGCAGGGCAGCGCGATGCGCCGCGTAAACGCGCCATAGCTGCGCTCGATGCGGTGGTAGTTGCGGTCTTCGTCCTTTTCTTCGCTTTCCGATTTGCGCTCGCCTTTGATGATCAGGACGCCATTGGCCAGGGTGAGGTCGATATCCTCTTCGTCCAGTCCGGGCAGGTCGGCGACGATCTGCACCTCGCCGTCGGTCTCGCTGACGTCGACGGATGCGAGCAGGCCGGTCTCCTCGCCGCTCCAGAAAGGGACCCGCTCGCCGAAGGGCTCGAAGTCGCGCATCAGGCGGTCCATCTCCTGCTGCATCCGTTCGAAGGGATTGGCGGGTGCATGGCGTCGGAATGGGGCTAGTCCACGAAAATGCATGGGTTATCTCCGTTCCAAATGGGGGTTTTGTCTCAGCCTTATCAGTGGCCGATTTGAGCGCCGGTCGCGTTGATCGGAATCAAAGATCGGCGACAAAAATCGGCCAAACTCCGGGCGAAAGACGACGGCAAATGAACACCCCCGAAACCGCGCAGCCTACCTTCGAAGCGCGCCGGCTGAGCAAGGTCTATCCGACCGCGGCCGGCGACGTCATCGCGCTCGACGAGTTGGACCTGGAAATCTACCGCGGTGAGATGATCATCCTGCTCGGCCCTTCGGGCAGCGGCAAGTCGACGCTCGTCAACATTCTCGGCGGGCTCGACCGACCGACCTCGGGCGAGGTGCTGTTCAAGGGCGCACGACTGACCGCGTTCGACGACGCGGCCCTGACCCGCTACCGGCGTGTCAACATCGGCTTCGTTTTCCAGTTCTACAATCTGATCCCGAGCCTTTCCGCGCGCGAGAACGTCGCGCTGGTGACCGAGATCGCGCCCGAACCGCTCTCGCCGGAGGACGCGCTGCATCTGGTCGGGCTGGAAGACCGCATGGACCACTTTCCGGCGCAGCTCTCCGGCGGCGAGCAACAGCGGGTCGCGGTGGCGCGCGCGGTCGCCAAGCAGCCCGCGGTCCTGCTGTGCGACGAGCCGACGGGCGCGCTCGATGCGAAAACCGGCATCCGGGTGCTGGAAGCGATCGAGCTGATCAACCGGGAACTGGGCACCACGAGCATCGTCATCACCCACAACGCCTCGATCGCCGGCATGGCCGACCGCGTCATCTCCATGGCCAGCGGTCGGGTGAAGAGCATCGAGGCCAACGCCCACAAGGTGGCCGCCTCCACCTTGAGCTGGTGAGCGGAGCGGCGGATGGACATGCTCGACAAAAAACTCCTGCGCGAGCTTTGGCGCCTGAAGGGCCAGATCCTGGCCATCGCGATGGTGATCGCCTCGGGCGTGGCGATCCTGATTATGGCGCTGGGCACCCATACCTCGCTGGAGGAATCGCGGCGTGCCTACTACGAGCAGAACCGCTTTGCCGATGTTTTCGCCAGTGCAAAACGGGCGCCCCGCAGCCTCATCCCGCAGATCGAGAAACTGCCCGGCGTCCTGCATGCGGAGGCCCGGCTGGTCTATTCGGCCATCCTCGATATCGAGGGCTTGGCCGAGCCGGCTACGGCACAGCTTGTCTCGCTCCCGGCCTACGGCGAGGCGAAGCTCAACATTCCCTACCTGCGCGCCGGAAGGCGGCCGTTCCACAACCGCCACGACGAAGTCATGATCAACGCGGCCTTTGCCGAGGCCAACGGCTTTTCGCCAGGCGACAGCTTCGCCGCGATCATCAATGGCCACAAACGCAATCTCACGATCACCGGGATCGCGGTGTCGCCTGAGTTTGTCTATGCCATTGGCCCCGGCGTGCTGGTGCCCGACAACAAGCGGTTCGGCATCTTGTGGATGGGTCAGGAGGCGCTCGAGGACGATCTCGATCTCGAAGGCGCCTTCAACGACATCTCGCTCAGGCTGTCGCTCTCGGCCAACCGCGAAGCCGCGATCGACGGCCTGGACCGGATTCTCGAACCCTATGGCGGTATCGGCGCCTTCGGGCGGACCGATCAGGTCAGCGACGCCTATCTGGAAGGCGAGCTGGATCAGTTGACGGTGACGGCGCGGATCTTCCCCACCGTGTTTCTGTCTGTCTCCGCGTTCTTGCTGAATGTGCTTTTGAGCCGGCTGATCCGGCTGGAGCGCGAGCAGATCGGGCTCCTCAAGGCGCTCGGCTACACCAACCGAGCGGTGGCTCTGCACTATCTGAAATTCGCGCTGGCGATCACCGCGATCGGCGCGGCGGTCGGCGTCGCGGCCGGGAGCTGGCTCGGCCACCGGGTGACCTGGCTTTACGGCGACCTTTTCGATTTCCCGACGCTCGCCTACCACACCAACGAGACGGGCATCGCGATCGGCGTTCTGGTCGGCATCGCCGCCGCCGTTATCGGCGTCATTCAGCCCGTCCGCAGCGCGGTCGCGCTCGCCCCGGCGGTCGCCATGGCGCCGGAAGCGCCGCTGACCTACAACAACAGTATCCTGGACGCCTCGGGCCTGCTCTCCCGGATCGGCATTGCGACCCGTATGATCCTGCGCCACATCGTGCGCTGGCCGTTCCGGTCTTCCGCAACGGCACTCGGCATCGCGGCCTCGCTGGGGCTCCTGATCTCGACCCTGTTTTTCCTCGATTCCATCGACCACATGTTCGAGACCTATTTTGTCTACAGCCAGCGTCAGGACATGACCCTCGTCTTTGCCGAAAAGCGCGAGACGGGCGCGATTCGCGAGGTGGAGCATATGCCGGGGGTCATGGCCGCGGAGCCGAACCGGACGGTCCCGGCCCGGCTTCGCTTCCGCCATCTCAAGGAGCGGACCGGCATTATCGGGCTGCCGCCGGACGCCAAGCTGTATCGCGTGCTGGACGAAAATGCCTCCGACTTCCCGATACCCGAGCACGGCATCGTTCTTTCCGACAAGCTGGCCGAGGATCTGGCGGTGAAAGCCGGAGACACGGTCGGCGTGGAGATTCTCGAAGAAAACCGCCCGAAGCGGCTGATGCGCGTCTCCGCGATCACGACCGAATATATCGGCGCCGGCGCCTATATGAACATCGACGCGTTGCACCGCATGATGCGCGAGGGACCGACCGTCTCCGGGCTCTATCTCACCATCGACAAACGCGATCTCAACCGGCTCTATGACGAAGTCAAGGAAACCCCGAGCATTGCCGGCGTCACGCTGCAATCGGTGGCCTATCAGGCGGCGCAGGACACGATTGCCGAGAATCTCTACATCATCATTTTCTTCTATATCGGCTTCGCCAGCGTCATCGCCATCGGCGTTGCCTACAACAATGCCCGCATCGCGCTATCGGAACGGGCGCGGGCGCTGGCGACGTTGCGCGTGCTCGGCTTCACGCGGTTTGAAGCCTCCTCCATCCTGCTTGGCGAGCTTGCCGTGCTTACGGTCACCGCACTGCCGGTCGGTTGTTTGTTCGGCTACATGCTGGCGGCCTTCATGGCGGCCAATATGGCGACCGAACTTGTGCAAATCCCGCTCGTGATTACCCCCTTCACCTATGGGATCAGCATGCTCGTTATTCTGCTCGCCGTGGCCGCCTCCGCGTTGATCGTCCGACGCCGGGTTGATGCGCTCGATCTGATATCCGTTCTGAAAACTCGGGAGTAGACCATGCTTGGCCGATTTACAGCCATCGCCGAAAGGCTCAAAAAGTCCTGGGGCTGGACCACGGTCGGCGCCGTCGTCATCGTAGCACTGATTTTCGCCTTCTGGCCGCGCCCGGTCCTCGTGGACACCGCCGAGGTCGTCTCGGGGCCCATGCAGGTGTTCGTTACCGACGACGGTGAGACCCGCATTCACGATATCTTTCGCATCTCCGCGCCCTTGGCCGGGCGGGTTCTGCGCATCGATAGCCATGTCGGCGACGAAGTCGTGGCCGGCGAAACCGTTGTCGCCACTCTGCAGCAAACCGATCCCGCGTTCCTTGACGTCCGCTCGCAAAGCGAACGCGAGGCGGCGGTGCGCGCCGCCGAGGCCGCGGTTTCCCTGGCCGAGGCGGAGGTCGAGCGCGCCCGCGCCGAGATGGACTTCGCGCATGCGGATCTGGAGCGGGCCCGCGGACTCGAGCTCGGCGAGACGATCTCACCGCGCTCCCTGCAACGGGCGGAAGTGGATGTGCAGACCAAAAAAGCGGCGCTTGAGGAAGCGCAGTCCATGCTATCCGTCCGCCGCTACGAGTTGGAGACCGCGCGTGCGGCCCTGATCCTTCCCGGCGGCGAGGAAGGCAGCGTAGACGCGCCCTGCTGCATTCAGCTCAACTCGCCGACAAACGGCAAGGTGTTGCAGATCCTGCACAAGAGCGAAGGCGTGGTCGCGGCCGGCACGCCGCTGCTCGAGGTCGGCGACCCGAGCGACCTTGAAATCGTCGTCGACCTGTTGTCTTCGGATGCGGTCAACGTGGTCGAGGGCGCCCGGGTGATGATCGACGAATGGGGCGGCAGCCACACGCTGAATGGCCG
>JAKSBY010000388.1 GCA_022360855.1 Sphingomonadales bacterium
AAAAACGGGGCCCGAAGGCCCCGTCTCTAAACCCAGGTGGTCGCCGAGAGGCGTTTAATTGCCGCGCTTGGCCGGCATCAGCCCTTCGGCAACGATTTCGTTGTAGCGCCTTTGCTCCTGATCGATGACCTTGATCCATTTTTGAGCATTTTTCATCGTCTGGTCGTTTTTGTTGGCGCGCGCCGCGGTAACGGTCCGTCTGAAGGTCTTTCTGGCCTCGTCGAACTCATACTGGCTGAACTGGCAATTGCCGAGGATCATCAAGGCGTCTTCCTCGTCGTCGATGCCCAGCTCGACCGCCTTGTCCATGGAGGACACGCAGTTTTCCCAGTCTTCGACCTGCAGATACAAAAGCCCGATACGCTGGTAGAGTTCGCCGTCATCCGCCAGATCCGCGGCCTTCTCCAACTCGGGGATCGCATCCTCAAGCTCCTGGGCATTGGTCAGTGCAATCGAGAGCAGCTCGAAGTTTTTGTAGTCCTCTTCGGAGACAACGCCCTTTTCAAAGCCTTCCTTCATCAACTGGGCGGACCGATACGGCGCGCCGTTGATCAAATAGAGCTGCGACAGGACCTCGTAATGAGTTTCCTTTTCGAAGTAGCCCTGACGGTATGACAATTCCATCAGCCCCATCTGTTCCTTTTCCATGCCCAACTCGCCGTAAATGCCGGCCAGCTGGTGCCAGTAGGTGGGCTTGGGGAATTTCAGCGCCAGGACGGTCAAAACCTCCTTGACCTTCTGGAAATCGTCCAGGGAGTAATAGGCGGACATCAGGATCTGCCACCAGTTCTCCTTGACCGGCTCGCCGGATTCCTTGGTCATGTTGATGGCCTGCAGGATGTCCGGAATCGCCTCCTGATAACGTTCCAGCGTGTACAGCGTCTGACCGCGGAAAACATAGTGCTGCGCGTTGGGCGTCGTTGTCTCGAGATCGAACCACCTGCGGAGATATTGCAGGGATTGTTCATACTGCTCGACCGAGTAGTAGAGCTGCGCCAGGGCGTAGATGGCGCCGTCACGCATGTATTCCGGAATGTCGGTAAACGACGCGATCTCCCGGTAGTAACCGATGGCGCCCTGCGTATCCTCTTCTTCAAAGGCGATCATCGCCAGATACTGGTCGAGCGTCGCCAGGTCGAATTCCTTGGCGCCCTTCTTTTTCTTCAGCTTCAACAGCTCCGCCTTGGCCGTGGCGTAGTCTTCCGCTTCGAAGGCCTCGCGCACCTTTTCCATGGGCCGGTTGAAGGCGAGCGACATGACATAGGCTTTTTTGGTCTTGCGCGGCTTAGGACGCTCGTTTTCCTGCGCCCAGGCGGCTCCGTCAAACACCGGCGCGACGCCTGCCGGAACGAGCGCGCCCACCAATGTCAGGGCGGCGCCGCAGGCAATCGTCTTAAGAAGCTTGGAGGATGTGAACATGGCTAGGTCCTACTCGTAGGTTGTCGTTTCCAGGCCACCGTCACGCGGCCCAAACCAATTGCTTGCCCCCTAAATTCCAAAATCGATCGTCTGCTACTCGTCGGCCAGCTTGAAGGTCAAAAGCGTCTGCACGCCGATCACCGGCAGGGCCTCGCCATTCACGACCTTCGGGCGGTACTTCCATTTCTCCACCGCACGACAAGCCGCCCGGCCGAAATAGCCTTTCGGCTCCTCGAAGATGACCGTGCAGGCTTCCGTGGTCCCCAGCTCGGTCACGGTAAATTCAACGATCGCCTCGCCCTCGATGCCGCGCTCCTGGGCCCGGCGCGGGTATTGCGGCTCGACGCGCACCAGGGGCAGGTACTCGCCATCCTGGACCGACCCGAAATCCTGGCCGAGATTGATATCGGCACTCGCCGCCGCGACATTGATGTTGATCGCGTTCGGGTTCAGATCGACCGTCGTCTTCGGCGTATTGACGTCAGGCGGCGGGGTATCGGGCTCTTCGAGCTTTTTCGCTTCACGCTTCTTGCGCTGGACGGTCTGCTCCTCCTCGACGCTGATCATATCGGCCAGATTGATCGAATCGTAGTCGGATAGCTGGGTGTTACCCGTGGCCACCAGAATCTGCATGAGGAAAAACAGGCCGAAGGTCACGGCCGCCGCAAATAGGAAAGATGCACCAAATCGCATTGCCATCAGGTTTTCTCCGCTGCGAGCGAGATATCCTCCACACCCGCATTCTTGATCGCATCCACAACATCAAGCGTAATGCCGGACTTGGCTTCCTTGTCGGCCTGTACGACGATCTGACCTTGCGGGTTTTCCGCCTGCAGGCGCTCGATCACCGTGCGGACGGACTTCAGTTCGACCTGGCGCTTGTTGATCCAGATCTCGTCATTGTCGGTGATGGCGACCAGGATACTCGCCTTCGTCTTTTGCTCCGCATACGACGCGCGTTCTTTTTCCACCGTAACGCCCGCCTCTTTGATGAAAGAGGCGGTCACGATGAAGAAGATCAGCATGATGAACACGATGTCGAGCATCGGCGTCATGTTGATGTCTTCGTCGCCGGATTTTTGGGCATGATCTCGCATGGTGTTATCCTATAACATTCCCGTCTCGAGGGCAAATCACGAGCCGGTTATTGGCCCTTGTTGTAGGTGATCCGCCTCTGCGGCACGCCGGATTCAAGCGCCATATTGCCGATCCGGACCATGTAGCCCGCTTCCGCATTGGGCGCCATCTTGATGATCACCATGGCCTCGGCGTTCTTCGCCAGGCACTGCTGGATCAGGGGCCGAAGGCCGCCGATATCGGTGCGCTGGAAATTGAGGCGGATACGGTTGTTGTTGTTCACCTCGACAAGGCAGTTCTGCGGCTCGTCCTCGGGCGGCGGTGCGTCCGACTGCGGCGGCTTATTGGCTACCAGGCCGGATTCCTTGACGAATGAGGCGGTCACGATGAAGAAGATCAGCATGATGAACACGATGTCGAGCATCGGCGTCATGTTGATTTCCGCCTCTTCCTGAGCTTTCGAAAATTTACGCATCTGATCGATCCCTAGTGATCGAGGGTCAAGCTGTCCTCAAGTTTCTCCGCCTCGACCTCGGCTTTGCGCTCGATATAGGTCGAGCCAAACAGGCCCGAGAGCGCCGCAACCATACCGGCCATGGTCGGAATCGTGGCCTTGGAGACGCCGGCGGCCATGGCCCGGGCATTGCCCGAGCCAAGAACCGCCATCACGTCGAAGACCGTGATCATGCCCGTGACCGTCCCCATCAATCCGACCAGCGGGCAGAGCGCCACCATCGTCTTGATCAGGGGCAGGCCCTGGGTGAGATCCAGCCTGATCTGGCTGATGATTGCCAGCCGGATTTTGTGGGCGAACCAGGACTTGGCGTCCTCCCGGTCATTCCACGCGACAATCGCCTTCTGCCGCTCTTTGCGGAACACCGTTCGGAAATACCACAACCGTTCGATAATCAACGCCCACATCACGAAGGTGACGATCAGGATGACCCAAAGCACCCAACCGCCACGCTCCATGAAAATCCGTATGGCTTCGACTGCATCAAGCAGTGCGTACATTGCCATGCTCCTTCTCGGCATGCACGGCGATGAGGCCCGCACTCTGCTCCTCCAGCACGTGGATCACCCGCCGGCTCATACTGGAGACGAAGCTGTGCATAAGGAGCGTCGGGATGGCGACTATAAGGCCGAGCACCGTCGTGACCAGAGCCTGTGAAATACCACCCGCCATCAGCTTGGGATCGCCGGTACCAAAGAGCGTGATCGACTGGAAGGTCGCGATCATGCCGGTCACCGTACCGAGGAGGCCGAGGAGCGGAGCAACCGCGGAGATCAGCTTGATGAGCCCGAGATAGGCTTCGAGCGCCGGCGTCTCCTTGAGGATCGCCTCGTCGAGCTTCAACTCCAGCGTCTCAACGTCCACATCCTTGTTCTCGTGATAGACCATGAGCACCCGGCCGAGCGCGTTGCCCGCATCGGGGGTTTCATTTCGGATCTGCGCGTTGACCTTGCGGCCGGCGCTGAGCAGGATGACAAACCGCCAGATGGTCAGCAGGATGGCAATGCCGCCGAGAAACGAGATCAGGTAGCCGACCTCGCGGCCCTGATGCCAGCGGTCCTGCAGGCTCGGCGCCTGCACGAGGATCGACAACACGCCACCGCGCGACGGATCGACAGCGAATGTCACGATGCCGTCGGTCGCCGATTCCAGGTCGTCGACGGTCGAGGTGAAGCGGCCCGAGGGCTGCGCCGCCAGTTCCTGAATCTGGCCTTCCTGAATGTCCACCCTGAGGTATTTGCCGTCGGAGACGATGTTGAAGTCGCCGACCCGCACCACCTCCGCGGTCTCGCGATTACCGTCGGTAGTCACCACATCGTGGTTGAAGCGCACGATCTTGCCGGACTCGGTCATCTCGAGGATCATCTGCTTCCACAGCTCCTCGATCTCTTCGATGGTCGGCAGTTCGGTCCCCTCGGAGGATTTGGCGATCAGCGTATTGATGCCGTCCTCGCGGTTCGGGAACTGCAGGCTGATATGCGAGCCCTGGATGACGCTCCGGAGGTCGCCGGCAAACTGCTGCAAGGTGCCGAAAACCTCGTTCAGCTGACCTTTACGCTCGTTCAAGGTCTGCGTCAGCGCATCGATGCGCTGTTCGTTTTGCTGAATCTGAGCTTCGAGCCGCGTTGCCTTGTCCTGTTCGCGGTCGCGCTCCTGCTCGGTCCGCCTCAGCAATTGCTGCTGCTGAGCGCGTTGGCGCTCGAATTCGGCCTCACGTGCTTTGTGCGACTCGGTCTCGGTGATGCGGCCGGATTCGACCATGTCCCGCAAATCGTCGAGCGACACGGCTTCTTCGGCTGTCGTAATGGCTGGATCTTCCGCGGCTGCCTCTTCCTGAGCCAACGCGATGGTTGACGTGCCGCCAAGAATGCAGGCGGTGACAATGGTGAGTAATTTCTTCATTGGGCCTGCTCCGGTGCGCTGACTGGAAGTCTGATCAGGTTGGGCGCGACCTGGTTCTGCGCGATCTGGATGCCTTCCTTGATCCCGCTGGCATAACCCTGGCCGAGCTCTTCCCATTGTCCGGTCGCCTTGTTCCAGAAACCGGATTCCTCGCCGTCGACGGTCTGGTAGACCAGCGCCACGCGGCCGACCTGGAGGAAGACCACGCTGATCTCCCGGCCGGGAAGGATGTCTTCATAGGCGCGAATAGTGCGGCCGTATTCCATTTCCCGTTGGTAGGCTTCCAGGACTAGCCGGAATTTTTCCGATTCCGGAACATCCGACTGATCCATCACATCGCGCAGCTGGACCAGGCTGTCCTGTCGTTCCTCGAGCAGGAACGGCATATCCAACTCGACGAAGCGCTCCAGCGTCTCCAGCATCTGCTCGATCAGCGGCGTGATCTGTCGGCGAATGACCGTCACGTCGTTGATCGATTTCTGAAGATTCGCCATGTCGCGGTTTTGATCGACAATGACGCGTTCCTGGCGCCGGTTATAAACCTGCAGTCCCTCGAGCTGCTTCAGAACCCGGTTATAGTCGAATTTCAGGGAATCGATCCTGTCGACTGTCGCGTCGATCCGGTCCTGAGATTGGCTGGCTTCGTCAACGCCCTGCTGGGCGATGGTTAGGACATCTCGGAGCTGATCGGCGAATTCGTCGTCTAGCCCCTGAGCGCTGGCACCTATAGTCCCCAAAGCCATGGCGGCCGCCACGACTGCGGGAATCGCTAAGATTCGAAACATGTTTTTAAACATTCGTCTTCCCACAAGACTCGGCCTGCAGCCACGGTCGCCCGTAGCACCGGCGCGTTGGTTTCCCCGTCATACCGGCGAAGACGCAAACGAAGATTGAGTAGGTACATTCCCACGACGCGTTAACTCGCTTTGCGCTGACTGCCTTGTCCCGCTGAAGGAACGCGCCCCAACGGACGATCCTTCGGTGGCCCCGTTAGAGGGTCGCAATTGGCCAGCGTAAACGAATAACCCTCCCACATTATGCGATGCGTAATTCATCGCCTGGACTGTACCCGTACCCGCTCCGTCGGCATCTTTGCACCGTAGGGAGCACCCCATGACGGACGCTCAATTGCCCCGCGTCCCCATGCCGGCATCTGTCGGCATCCAAGACCGGGCAACGCCGGAAATGACCATGGCCATTTCCGGCCCCTATGATCCAAGAAAATTCGCGGATGCCAAGGAAAAAATTTGTGTAGTCGGCGGTTTCGCCACATCGAGGACACGAATCCCGCAATGGGGCGGCGTCCGCAGCCCCGGAATTACGCGCGGACCGGACCGAAACCGGTTGGCCGCTATGCCTTTGGATTAGTTTTGGCGCGAGCCTTTCCCGAACCGGGGCGATTCGCAGTCCGCCGGCAGTTCCGGCATTCTTCGACTCGGCCCCGCGGGGAGGCTCTTCAGGCCGCCGAGCCTAGTGGGTCTCTTTCGAGTAGGCCTTAACCGCGGCCAAAACGCCCGACCAATGGTTCTCGCGGCACGTCCGCTCGGCGCCCTTGAGGCCGAGGTGGCGGATCAGCTCCGAGGCAAGCTGGTCTGCGTGACGAAACTGAGGATCGGAGTCCGATTCCGGGGTTGAATTGGCCACCGCTGAATTGGATCGACCGGCATTCTTGCCGTTTACTGACGTCATGGTTCTTCCTTTCGGCAACTCCGCCATCCAGAGCACGGCCCTGGACCGGAAGCTTTGCGTCCCGCCGTCACCGACGGTTTGCCTTTTCGAGGATCGAGCCTTCTGGCGCGACCGTCTGCCACGATAGCAGAGACTCCTAAAGGCGGTCTTAACCGGTGCGACGACTACGGTAAGGGATTGTTAAGCTTGCTGGCTTGCTGCGCGATGAATGAAACTGGGTAACAATGTGATCTGGCGCGGGCGTTTAGGCCGCAATCGTGACCGGAATAAGGCCGCGTACGGAGTTTCCCAGGTAGATCTTGTCCGCTGTACTCAGGTCATCGGGAAACAGCACCGCCTCGCGGATTTCGACCCCCGGATCATCGAACAGGCTTTGCCGCAGGACGCCGGCCAACAGGCCGCTTGCGACCGGCGGCGTCAACAAAACGCCGTCCCGCTCGATGAAGATGTTGGTGATGGCGCCTTCGGTCAACTCGCCGCGCTCGTTGGTGAAAACAACATCGAAACATCCGTGCTCCGCGCGGGCACGGGCAAACGGCGCGTCGTAGAACTCGCGATTGGTGGTCTTGTGGAACAGGAAGACGTTTTGACTGTCCATCGACTCGTTCGACAGGCAGGCCCGCTGCGGGCCTACGCCAATCTCTTCCAGGACGTTGCCCGTAATATCAAGATCACCGTCGCGCCTTAGCAGCAACCGGACCCGGCTGGCCTGGTTCAGCCTTGCGGTCGCCTCCGCAAGCGCCCCCTCTATCCTTGTTCGGTCAAATACAAAGTCGAAATATTCGGCTGAAGATTGCATGCGGTCGAGATGGAGGCCGATTCGAAGGATTCCCTCGCCCGGTGCGAAACGCATGGTTTCGATCAGCCGGAAGTCGGGCGGCACGGACGTAGTCAAGAATCGCGCCTTCAGGAGGCACTCTTCATATTCGGCACCGGCATCGCTGTCGGCGACGATGCCGCTGCCGACCGGGAAGCGGCCCTTACCATCCTGATCGATCGTCATTGTGCGAATGGGTACGGAAAAGCAGCAGTCGCCGTCCGGCGCGACCCAGCCGATGGCGCCGGTGTAGACGCCGCGCGGACGGCGCTCCAGCTCGGCGAGGATCTCCATGGCGCGAATCTTCGGCGCTCCGGTCACCGAGCCGCAAGGGAACAGGGCCGCCATGAGCCGGCCGAACGGGATGTCTCCAGCGGCTCGCGCCCGCACCGTCGAGACCATCTGTAAAAGCGTCGGGTAGCGCTGCACCTCAAACAAGTCGTCGGCCTCAACGGTGCCGACCTCGGCGATGCGGCCGAGATCGTTGCGCAACAGATCGACGATCATGAGGTTCTCGGCGCGCGATTTGGGGTCGCCGGCCAGCCACTCGGCCGCCGCCCGGTCCTCGGCCCCGGTGCGGCCGCGCCCGGCGGTCCCCTTCATCGGCTGGGCGGTCAGGGCCTCACCGTCCCGGCGGACAAACAGCTCCGGCGACAGCGAGATCACCTGCCGCTCGCCGGTATCGATCAGCGCGCCATAGGCGACCGGCTGAACCCCGCGCAGCCGCCGGTAAAGCGCCGCGGGCTCGCCGGCCAGATCGAAATGGAGGTCGAAAGTATAGTTGGCCTGATAGATATCGCCCGCCGCAAGATAGGCATGAATGCGTGCGATGGTCTCGATGTAGTGCTTGTGCTCGACGCTGGGGCGGATAGCGGAAATCTCCGCGGTTCCGTGCGTCCCGAGGAGTTCATCGACCTCCTCGCGGCTGATCACCTCGGGGGCATCGAACACGCCCATCCAGATCAGCGGTTCGGCCGGCGCCTCTTTGAGCGCCGCGGCCAGCCGCGGCTCGAAATGCGCGGCGCAATCATAGGCCAGCCAGCCGGCAAGATAGCGTCCCGCAGACAGCGCCTCTTCCATCGCGGCGAATGCGGCCCCCAACGCCCCGAAACGATCGCACCGGATGATCGAGACCGGGTCTTGAAACAGCCGGCCGGGACCGGCCCGATGCGCCGGGCGGCAATCATCCAGCAAGACATAGGGGGAAGGCGGCAATTGACTCGTCATGATTCGCTATTGGCATTTGTCGGGGCTGACAAAACCGTATACTGATGCCCGGCCCCGCACGGCAAAACAACGGTAAAGCGTGGATCCCAAAACCATGGCACAAGCAGCGGCCCAAAAAAGGCGCTCCCCAGAAAAGCCCTATTCGGCGGACGACCTCGCCTGCATCGGCGCGTTGAGCCGCAAGGTGGAATGGCTTTCGGCCTGGACGATCCACAACGCCAACCATATCCGCGAGAGCCGCGACGGGCTCAAGGTCGGCGGCCATCAGGCGTCCTGCGCCTCGATGACGCAGATCATGTCGGCGCTCTATTTCAGCGTGCTCCGGCCGCAGGACCGGGTGGCGGTGAAGCCCCACGCCAGCCCCGTGTTCCACGCCATTCAATACCTGCTCGGCAATCAGAGCCGGGACCAGCTCGAGCGCTTCCGCGCGCTCGGCGGCGCGCAATCCTACCCGTCGCGGACCAAGGACAAAGACGATGTGGATTTCTCCACCGGCTCCGTCGGGCTCGGCGTCGCGATCACCGCCTTTGCCTCGCTGGCGCAGGATTATCTCCTGGCCAAGGGTCTCCTGGAGGAAGGCGAGAAGGGCCGTATGATCGCGCTCCTCGGCGATGCCGAGCTGGATGAAGGCAACATCTACGAAGCCCTGATCGAAGGCTACAAGCACGACCTCAGAAACACCTGGTGGATCATCGACTACAACCGTCAAAGCCTGGACGCGGTGACCAGCGACCGCATGTTCGCCCGCTTCGACGACATCTTCTCGACCACGGGCTGGCAGGTCGTGCCCCTGAAATACGGCCGCAAGCAGGAGGCGGCCTTCGCCCGGCCCGGCGGCAAGGCGCTAAAGGCCTGGATCGACGCCTGCCCCAACGATCTCTATGCGGCGCTGACCTTCAAGGGAGGCGCTGCCTGGCGGGACGCGCTTCAGAGCGATATCGGCCGCAAGGCGGGCGTAAAAGGCCTGTTGAACAGCTACGACGACGATGCGCTGCAGGATCTGATGACCAATCTCGCCGGTCACGATCTGGACGTGCTGCTCGATACCTTCCACGGCATCAACTCGGACGCGCCGCACTGCTTCATCGCCTATACGATCAAGGGCTATGGCCTGCCGTTCCAGGGCCATAAAGACAATCACGCAGGCCTGATGAACCCGACGCAGATGGCCGCGTTTCGCGACTCCATGCAGGTGCCCGAAGGCGCCGAGTGGGAGCCCTTTGCCGGGCTCGACGCCGACGACAGGGTCTTGGCCGACTTCCTCGCCAACGTGCCATTCAACCGCGCCGCCAACCGGCGCTACGCGGCACCGAAGATCGACATACCGGGCACCGAGGCATTCCCCGCGCCCGCCGGCAAGGAGCAGGCCACGCAGGTGGCCTTCGGCAAGATCCTCAACGATCTCGCGCGGTCATCGGAGCCGCTGGCCGACCGCATCGTCACGACCTCGCCGGACGTGACCGTCTCCACCAATCTCGGCGGCTGGGTCAATCAGCGCGGCATCTTCAGCGCCAGCCCGCGGGAAGACGTGTTCCACACCCACGACGTGGTCAGCCCGCAGAAATGGGCCGGCGCGCCGGACGGCCAGCATCTCGAGCTCGGCATCGCCGAAAACAATCTGTTCCTTGCTCTGGCGGCGCTCGGGCTGACCGGCCCACTGTTCGGCGAGCGGCTCCTGCCCATCGGCACGCTCTACGACCCCTTCATCAACCGTGGCCTGGATGCGCTCAACTACGGCTGCTATCAGGACGCGCGCTTCATGGTCGTGGCCACGCCGTCGGGCATCACCCTGGCGCCCGAAGGCGGCGCGCATCAGTCGATCCACACGCCCCTCATCGGCATGGCGCAGGACAAGCTGGCCTATTTCGAGCCCGCCTATGTAGACGAGCTGGCGGCCATCCTGCACTGGGCCTTCGGCCATCTGCAGGCCGACGACGGCGGCTCGGTCTATCTGCGGCTCTCGACCCGCGCGATTCCGCAGCCGGAACGCACGGTGACCGACGCCTGGCGGGCGGACGTGCTCAAGGGCGCCTACTGGCAGGTGCCGCCGGCGGCCGGCGCCGAGATCGCCATCGCCTATACCGGCCCGGTGGCGCCGGAGGCTCTCGCGGCGCATGCGGAACTGGCGGAGGACGTCCCCGGCGCCGGGCTCCTGGCCGTGCCCTCACCCGACCTGCTCCAGCGCGACTGGAACGATTGCATACGCGCCCTGGGCGCCGACGGCGTCGCCAAGGACGCCCATATCGGCCGGCTGCTCGCGCCACTGGCGCCGGGCGCCGCCCTGGTCACGGTGATCGACGGCGCGCCGGGCACGTTGAGCTGGCTCGGCGCTGTCCGTGGCCACCGCGTCATGCCGCTCGGCATCGACCACTTCGGCCAGTCCGGCGATATCGGCGATCTCTACGAGATCTACCGCATCGGCGTCGACGCCATCCTCGACGCCTGCGCGACGGCTTATGCAACGCGGTGAGAGCCCAATTGGTTGATCAGCATCAGGTATTCTGCTAAATATTAGCTATCCCTGCTACATTGTTCGAGAAAACCGTATGTCTCGCAATCCCAGTATCTCGTTGACCGCGCACCAGGAAGCGTTCGTCGCCAAATTGGTTGAAAGCGGCCGCTATCACGGCGTCAGCGAGGTCATGCGGGCTGGGCTGCGGCTCCTGGAAGACCAGGAAGAGCGGAGGCTGACTGCCCTGAGGCGTATCGAGAACGCGGTTCAGGAGGGACTCGACAGCGGCCCGGCGGCCGATTTGGAGCGCATGGAAGACATCATCGCCGAGGCCGAAGCCTAGGCGGTTACACAAGGCTCGCACGATGGGGGAGATCAGACGCCGGCCGGCCGCAAAGCGGGATCTTGTCGACCTCTATCGGCGCATAGCCAAAGATGCGCCCATGCGGGCCGGGCCGTTTCTTCACAAAATCTATGAGACGCTCGTGACCCTTTCGAACCGGCCGCTCATCGGCGCCGCCCGGCTGCCGTCATTCCCTGAGGTGCGCGTGTTCCCGCTGGACAATTACGTCATTATATACCGGCCCTTGGCCGGCAATCGTGGGATCGAGCTAGTCCGCGTCCTTCACAGCGCCCGGGACTGGCAAAACCTGATTGGAGAGGATCTGGATTGACCCCGGAAGCGCACCTGCCAGTCGTGATCACAGATGCTCCCTAAGCCGGGGCATCAGCTCGACGAAGTTGCACGGCATGTGGCGGTAGTCGAGCTGGTCTTTGAGGATGCCGTCCCAGCCGTCCTTGACCGCGCCGGGGGAGCCCGGCAGGGCAAAGAGATAGGTGCCGCCGGCAACGCCGCCGGTAGCCCGCGACTGGATGGTCGAGGTGCCGATCACCTTGTAGCTCAGCATGCGGAACAACTCACCGAAGCCGTCGATGCGTTTGTCGTAGAGCGATTCGAAGGCTTCGGGGGTGACGTCGCGCCCCGTCACCCCGGTACCGCCGGTGGAGATCACCACGTCGATCACCGGATCGGCGATCCAGGCGCGCAGCTGATTGACGATGGCGGTGGCGTCGTCCTTCACGATGGCGCGGGCCGCCAGCTTGTGCCCGGCCTCCTCAAGCCTGGCGACCAGGATCGCGCCGGACTTGTCATCTTCCAGATTGCGGCTGTCGGAGACCGTCATGACCGCGATATTGACGGCGATGAAGGGGCGGGATTTATCGGTTTTCGGCAAGACGGCGGCCTTCGCGCTCGCGCAATTCCTGCAGCGCAACATCCATGCCTTCGATATCGATCCGCTCGTAAGTCGGCCAGGCGCCGGACGCCAGCGCCTCCAGGCTCAGGGCCGGCTGGCCGAGGCGCGCGCGGTAGACCCAGAGGTTGGTCATCACCCGCTTGACGTAGTTGCGGGTCTCGCTGACCGGCAGCCGCTCGATAAAGAGCAGCGGATCAAGCTCGTCATTCATCGCCCTCTGCCAGCGCCGCAGATTGCCCGGCCCGCCATTATAGGCGGCGAGCAGCTTGATCAGACTGCCGTCGGTGAAATCGTAGTCCAGCAGATACTCGATATAGTTCTGGCCGAGCTTGAGGTTGAGCTCCGGCTCGTAGAGCCTGCGCTTGTTCGACCAGCGCAGCGAGCGGTCGCGCGCGATATAGCTGGCGGTGGCCGGCATGAGCTGCATCAGCCCACGGGCGCCGGCGCGGCTCAGCGCGCGGGTGCGGAATTCGGATTCCTGGCGGATCAGCGCAAACAGCAGCGCCCGGTCGACCGCGAATCCGCCCGCCGGCGCCCATTCGGGCAGCGGATAGAGGACGCTCTTCGGCACCTCGCCGTCCGCCCCGCGCGCAAGGCGCAACTGCATCGCCGGCAGCCCGAGCCGGGCGGCGAAGGCGAGATAAGCGTCGCGGCGGCCGTTACCGCCATAGCGGATCCAGGAGAGCCGCATTTCCTCCTCGGCCAGCTCCATCCTGCCGACCTCGACCAGCGCCACCGCGCGGCGCAGCTCGTCCCGGCTCATGAGATCGGCCGCGGTCTCGATCTCGAGCAGCGGCGCTCCGCCGTCGAAGCGCGGCTCGAACCCCATGAGCTGCCGCGCGATCGAGCCGTAGAAACTGCCATCGGTCGACGCGGCGATGCGCAACAGATCGCTGACGCGCTCCGGCCGGTTGCAGGCGAGCTCGGCCCGCGCGCCCCAGACGCCGGACGCCGCGGTCAAACTTGCCGGCACCCCCGGCGCTACGGCGGCAAGGGAGAAATGATAGGCGGCTGTCTCGCAGTCGTTCCGCGACCAGGCGGCCAAGCCGGCCATCCAGGCGGTCGCCGGCTGGGCCTCGCCCCCCTGCTCGACCGCGAACCTGGCCAGCGCAAACGCCTTATCGTCTCGCCCGGCATGGAAATAGGCCTCCGCCACCTTGGCCATGAGGGTCCCGAAGCCACCGTCGGTCAACGTCCCCGCGCGCAGCGACGCCCAAAGCCGTTTCTCCGCCCGCTCGGGCTTGCGCCGGCGCAGCTCGCGCTTGACGCGACGCTCCAGCGCGTAGGCCGCCTTACGCTCCTTGCTGCTGCGCCTGACAACGGGCTTTTCAGGCTTCGGCTGGGGCTTGGCGATGGGCGCGGCAGAAGACGACTTGGCACCGATGAATGTGATCGGCACCGGCCGCCGCGGGTTCCGCGCCTTGCCCTGCCGGCGCTTGGCGAGCGTGTAGACCCGCCGGGCATCGGGATGATCGGCATAGGCCTTGAGCCAGTCCCTGAGCTCCCTGAAGCGCGAGCGGTAGTCGGTCGGGTGCATGTAGCGCTGGAACCGCACATGGCCCAACAGGATGTCGTCCTCCACCTGGCGGATCAGCTTGTCGGCGGCCCGCCACTTGCCGTCTTTCTGAAGCGCGAAAATCTCCCGGTAGCGGCGGCGGTCGGCGGCGGACAGCACCATGGTCGCCTCCGGCGGCGCCTCGTTGATCGCCACCTCCGGCGCCGCTATGCGGTCGACAATGGGGAAAGGATATAAAACGGCGGCCGCTTCCGTGTCGCCGAATGACGTGCCGGGAATTGCAGCAATCAGGATCAGAGCCGCAGCCGCGGTTACCCGACCACGCCGCCCTGCCTGCGCCCATTGGCCCCGTTTCTTCCCCGCCTTTTTCAACCCGTACTCCTACAAAGCGAAGCCGACCGGCGCTTGGCCGCCCCATGACCGTTATGCGCCGAATCCCCTTAAGGATAGTTAAGTGGCCACAGACTTGTCCAGCTTTGGCCGGGCGTGCATGCGCCGCCACGGACGATCATCGTGGATAAGGTTAATCCGCGTTAGCGAGCCGCGCCTTTATCTCGAGAATATCGCGCCAGGCTTCGGCCTTTCTGGCCGGCTGGCGGAGCAGAAAGGCCGGGTGGTAGGTCGGCATGACCGGCACCTCGAAGTCGCCGAGGCTCAGGCTCATCCAGCGCCCACGCATGCGGGTGATGCCAAGCTCGGTCGCCATAAGCGCCGACAGGGACGTGCCGCCCGCCAGCATCAGGACCTCCGGGCGCTTCAGCGCGATGTGCCGGCGGATAAAGGGCAGGCAGATGGCGACCTCCACAGGCGTCGGCTTGCGGTTGCCCGGCGGCCGCCACGGCAGAATGTTGGAGATGTAGAGCGCGTCGGACCGGCTGTAGCCGGCCGCCGCCATCATCCGGTCGAGCAACTGGCCGGACACGCCGACGAAGGGCTTGCCCTGCCGGTCCTCGTCCGCGCCCGGCGCCTCGCCGACGATCATGAT
>JAKSBY010000462.1 GCA_022360855.1 Sphingomonadales bacterium
GATGGAGAAGTTGACCGCGGCGAGCAGGCCGGCCAGGCCGAAGGTCGGGCGCAAAAGCCGGAAAATCCCAAGGCCGGAGGCCCGCAGCGCATCCAATTCGCTGTTGAGCGAGAGCTTTCGAAAGGCGATGAGCACGCCGAGGAACAGGCCCACCGGCAGCCCGAGGGCGATATATTGCGGGATCGCGTTGGCCAGCAGCCGGAACACCACTTCCACCGGACCGCCCTGGTTGATGACGAAGTCAAACAGCCGCAGCATCCGCTCAAGAAGGAGCAAAAGAGCCGCAATCGACAGCGTCGTAAGGAACGGCATGACCGCTTGTCGGAGGACGTATCTGTCGACTCGGGTGAACATAATTGCCCTGTTCCAGGCGAAAGAGCGCAGGTCGGGAGGCCGCACAATTGCGATTCAATTTTAATCGATTGACATATTTTTGCCCGTATTGACAGGTTTTATGCGCGCATACAGCAACACGTCATGAAAATCCGTTAAGCCACAGGGCATCCCCGCAGCGGCGGGTTCGCACGGACCTTAAAAAAGGCTCAGTTATGAAGTTTGTGTTCACGCGTGGCACTTGTGCTTCCCTGGCGTGTTTGGCCATGTTGGCTTCGACACACGTCCTCGCCAATGGCACGGCAGACGATGGCGGCAAGGCCTTCGCCTCCGTCCGTCCGGCAACAGACATTACGCGCGATCCCTATGCGCCGTGTCCCGAGGACGGGTCGGGGGCGTTTCTCTATGTCACGGTGACCGGCCTCACCAATGACGAAGGCAACGTCCGCGTCCAGGTCTACAGCGACAAGCCCGACGAATTCCTCGCCTCCGGCAAAAAGGTCACACGGGTCGACGTGCCGACCAACGGCGACGGCACCCAAGTCTGCGTTCCCCTGCCGCAGCCGGGCAAATACGCCGTTGCCGTCATGCATGACCGCAACGCCAACGGCCGGGCCGATATCTTCTCGGAAGGCTTCGGATTTTCGAACAATCCCAAACTCGTGCTGGGCCCGCCCGATCATGAGGAGGTTGTAACTATGGCCGACGAGGGGGTCACGGAACTCGACATCTCCCTGACCTATGTCTTCCAGCTTGGCGAAGACAAGCGAAAGCAGCACAAGCGCCGGCGTTGATCGGCGCTTTTCCAACCTTGGCGAATTCGTTTATTAAGGGCTGAGCCTTGGGGGGCTCGCTTGGCATTTTCAACATATGTGGCACGAAATGGGCCTGGTGGCGGTCATCAGCAATCCGTTAAGCACCCGCAATCGGGCGATCATGCCGCGCATCCGCAGGATTCTGGAAAACGCGCATGATGCGTTTCACTACGAGCTTGACGACATCGCCGCCGTACCCGACGCGTTGAGGAAGATCAGCACCGTCAGGCCGGCCGTCCTGGTCGTAAACGGTGGTGACGGGACCTTGCAGGCGGTCATGTCGAGCATCATCAACGATGCGCCATTCGACGGTGTGCCACCGCCGATCTTCGTACTTCCGTCGGGCAAGACGAATATGGTGGCGGAGGATTTGGGCGCGGCCCGGGGGCCGGAGAGGCTGCTGCGCCGGATCATCGAAATGACAGACCGGGGTGAGATCACCGAGGCCACCGTGCAGCGACATCTGATCGGGCTCGACTTCGGCGACGGCCATCCGACCCGCTACGGCATGTTCTTTGGCGGCGCGGCGATCGTCAATGCGATCCTCTACATCCGGGCCAAGATTTATCCTTTGGGCCTGCCGAACCTCCTTTCGCATGTCCTGGCGCTTCTCATCGTCGTGTTTTCGACATTCGGTGGCGGCCGCTCCGAAGATTCGCCGATCTTTTCGCGGCCGATGCGCATCAAGCTCCTGGGCGGCGGCATTATTACCGGGCGCTTCTTTACCGTGACGGTAACCACGCTGGACCGGCTCCTCCTCGGGTTTCGGCCCTATTCGGACGACGGTCTGGGGGCGTTGAAGTTTTCCAGCGTCGATCAGGGGGCAGGGCCGGTTTTCCGGGCGCTGTTTGCGCTCGTAACCCGTCGCTTCGGCAAGACCACCATCGCCGGCATCCAGACGCGCCGGGCCAACAAGCTCAAGATCGAGGGGGACGATCCCTTCACCCTGGATGGCGAGCTCTTCAAGCCCTTGCCGGGCCATGCGGTGGTGATGCGCGGCGACAAGAGCCTTTCATTCGTGGCGCTCGGCTGATGGCGGGCGGCCGGAAAGCCCGGGCTGAGCTCGAAGCCTTCGTCGCCGCTGAAATCGCGGCGCCGCAGCCGGGTGCCGCGATGGTCGCCGCCCGACGCATCGCCGAGCGCGTGGGCGAGGCGGCATTGGCGGTCGTCTTCTATGGCGCTTGCCTGAGGACCGGCGAAATCGACGGCCGCGTGCTGGATTTCTACGTCATCGTCTCCTCCTACCGCGCGGTGTATGGCAGCCGGCTGGCGCGCACTGCCAACCGCCTGTTGCCGCCCAATGTCTATTTCGACGACTGCCAGTTCGAGGGCCGGACCGTGCGCTTCAAATTCGCCGTGTTGTCGTTGGCCGCCCTTCGCCACCGCGTCTCGGAACGCTGCTACAACGTCTCGGTGTGGGCCCGGTTCTCCCAGCCGGTCGCGCTGGTCTATGCCGCCGACGAGGGGGCAAGGCGCGCCGTCGTCGAGGCGGTTGCCGATGCGGCGTGCACCATGGCTGCCAAGTCCCTGCCGCTGATGGCCGAAGACTGGCAGGTGGAAACGCTGTGGCGAGCTGCCTTCGCCAGGACCTATCGCTCGGAACTGCGCGCCGAGCGCAGCGGCAAGGGAGATGAGCTCTTTGCGCTCTATGCCGAGCGTTACGAGGCGATCACGCCGCTGATCCGGGCTGCTCTCGGCGATGGGCCGCACGGCAGCCGGCTGGCCTGCAACCTGGCCTGGTTAGGCCGGCGCATCGAAGGCAAGCTCGTGAGCGTGCTACGGCTGATCAAGGGGGCCTTTACCTATGACGGCGGGCTGGACTACCTGGCCTGGAAGGTCTCGCGGCATTCCGGCATTCCGGTCGTCATCAAGCCCTGGCACCGCCGGGTGCCGATCATCGGCGGGCTGGTCCTGTTTATCAGCCTACGGCTGAAAGGCGCTTTTCGCTGAGGTCGAGCCCGA
>JAKSBY010000798.1 GCA_022360855.1 Sphingomonadales bacterium
GCCAGGCTGTGGCCGCCTTCGGCCGTCTCGTAGAAGAGAACCGGGTGGCCCTGTGCGATCATTTTCGCCGCCATTTTGCGCGCATTACCCGGATGCACGCGTTCGTCGCGCGTTGATGTCATCAGGAAGATCTCCGGATAGGACGCGCCTTCGACAATCTGGTGATAGGGCGAGTATCCCAATACGGCTTCCCGCCCTTCCGGCGTATCCGGATCGCCGAATTCATCAATGGCCGCGGCGCTTCTGTTGTACATTTTGTGATAGCGCAGCATGTCGGTCACCGGAACCAGCGCTATGGCGCCGCCGTAGAGTTCCGGGCGCTGGGTCGCCAGGACCGCCGCCATCAGCCCGCCGGCGGAACCGCCGATGGGGCTGATCCGGCCGGCGGAGGTGATCTTTCGCCGGATCAGATCCTCGGTAATCGCATACATGTCGTCATAGGAGAGCTGGCGGTTCGCGCCCATCGCGGCCCTGTGCCAGTCCGGCCCATACTCGCCGCCGCCGCGCGCATGGGCGGAAACGAAGACGCCGCCGTGCTTGAGCCAGAATTGATGCGCGGGCCCGATATAGGGAATCGAGAAGCTGGGCCCGAAGGTGACACCGAAACTGCCATAACCGAATATCAATACGGGCGCGGCGCCGTCATATTCGAAGTCCTTCTTTCGAACGACGAAATAGGGAACTCGCGTTCCGTCTTCGGCGACGGCAAAAATTCGTTCGGTAACATAGTCGGACAGGCCCTCGCCGCCAGGTGTTCGCCGGATTTCCCGCAACTTGCCTCTTCCGGTCACCAAATGCTCCGACGGCGGAACAAGAAAACTCGCGAAGCCGACGAGAAACTCGGACGCGTGGACGTCGGGCTCCCAGGGGAGCCAAACCTGGCCCATAGCGGACGGAAGCTCAATTTCGGAAAGCGCCCATTCGCTTCCCGACTGTTTCGGCCGGGCCCGGAGTAAACGCGACGCCACATGGGCCTCGACCTTCAGGTAGAGCGTGCTATCCGTTACGGTAATCGAACCGGGCCCGACATTTTCACCCTCTTCGGGTTCGTAGATCACCGATACGCTATTGGCTGCGTCGCCGCCCTGCGCAATCATCTTCGCAATATTGATGCCGACAACCAGGCCGGTCTTGTATATCTCCTCGCCGACGGCCCAATCGTCGCTCACTTGCGCGATCCAATGATTGCCAAGGCCGATCATGCCGATTTGCGCAATAAAGGCGACGCCCCCCGGCACATTGAGCTTTGTCAGGCTATCATTATCGTTCAGCGCAAAGAGATTTGCCTCTGTTTGGCTGATCATCTCGGAAATGATGGGGTATCGCTGCGTATTCGAAACAAAGCCCGTGGGAATAACGATAGTGCTCCTCGGCCCGCCCTCGAAAACAATCGGCGCAGCGCCTAGAGCCTGACCGCGCGACCACTTTCGGACCATCCGTGGAAACCCAACCATGGTCTCTTCGGCTTTGTCGAGCGCTGCCGCGTAGAGCAGCGTGTCGTCATCGACCCACGCGGCGCGCCCGAGGCCCATCGGCGCGGAAAACCCGTCTTCAACGAGCGATTTGCTCACAATATCGAACTCGCGGAGGATCATGTAGTCGCCGCCGCCATCGGAAAACCTGAACAGGATGCGCTTGCCCGAAGGGGAGAATTCCATTCGGTAGGCGCTCATCGTCCAGCTTTTGCCTTCTGCTTTCGCGAAGGCGTCGACATCGAACAGTGTTTCCCAGGCAGGCTTGTTCGCCGCGTAGCTTTTGAGCGTTGTCCGCCGCAATAGGCCGCGCGGATTATCTGCATTCTTGTTCAGATGATAGACCCAGCCTTTGTTCTGCCTCATCGCGCCACTGCCGGGCAATTTTTCGTCGCTGTCGAGATGCGCTTTCAATTGTTCGTAAATCGGCGCGAAGCGTGGGTCGTTCGCGAGGCGCGCGCGCGTCTTTTCGTTTTGCGCCGCCACCCAGGCCTTGGCCCGCTCGCCTTCAATCTCCTCAAGCCAAAGATAGGGGTCATCCGGTGGCGTTTCCTCGGCAAACACACCGGTGGACACCGCTAGAAAGCCGAGAAGGCACAGGCCAAAAACGTGGACTCTCATTCCAATTCTCCATTTTGATCGTCATCGCGAAAACCGATCCCGAGAATGACGCCGAGGACGCCGCCGAGCAGGGCGCCGGCTAGAACATGATCGGTGGCCTTGCCCACGATGATGCCGAGGCCGACGCACAGCAGGACGCTGCCGACCAGCTCTTGGGAAAAAGAGGGCATGACCGCAGGCGCCTTTTCAAAGGCGTCCTTAAAGACGGGCGGTCAAATCGATGCCAATCGTTCTCGGGCGCGGCGCGCTGAACAAGAGTGCATTCAACTGCCGGATCGTCGCATCGTTGAAAGCGTTGCGAACGAACAAGCCTAGCTCGACATTTCCATAGCTGACGCTTGCTCGCCCATTCCAGAGCATCGACGATTCGACGGCTGGATCCTGAGAAAGACGGACTTCACCGCCGTTATAGGCGCCGTCGATATGCAAGCGAAAATCAAAGCCGTTGGCAATCGTACGTTGGTAGTCCAAAAACAGCGCGAAACTGCTTTCCGGCGTGCTGGGAATGCGGTCGCCTGCCGCAATGGGGCCCCGGAAGGTGACAAGGTCTTCGTCGAACTCGGCGTCCAGAATAGCGCCGTTGGCCCCCAGGGTCAGCCCCTCTGTCAATTCGACCGAAAGCTCCGCCTCAAAACCCAATATATGAGCCGCGCCGACATTCGAAACCAAATTCGTAAACCCGCTTGGCGCCGGCGTCAGCACCTGAATATTGGTCCAATCGTTGTAAAACACGGCAACGCCGCCATTGATGCGGCCATCCAGCAAGATAAACTTCGCGCCGCCTTCATAGGCCCACAAGGAATCCGGATCAAACTGCGGCGGATCTAACGGACTGGTGATCAGATTGGCGCCGCCAACGCGAAACCCCTTTGACGCCGATGCATAGAGATTGAGAGTATCCGAGGCTTCATATTGCACCAGAAACTTCGGCAGCGTTTCGTTGTAGCTTGCATCGCCATTGCTGGTTGAAACTATGCCCATAAAATCCGATGTTGATCGTTCAACAACGTCCTCGCTGTAATATCGAATGCCCACCGTCGCGGATAACTTATCGGTAAGCTGATAACTCAGCTCGCCAAAGCCGGATATCTGCTCGTGGCTTTCCGATGCCTCGAAGTTGAGCCCGAAAGCCGGACTGCTCAACAGATCCAACGGAGATTTGGCGTCTTGATAGTAGATGCCCACAATCCAGCTGAACGGGCCGTCATGCTGGGAGACAAACCGCGTTTCGTGACTAAATGCCTCGAATGTAGTCGCGAATACGAGCGAGCCGAAAATGAAGGGCGGTCCGGCGGTGGTCTCGGCCCTGGATTGCGATTCCACCCAGCTAGTCGTTGATACGACTTCCATAAAACCGGCGTCATAAGTCACCGTTCCGGCATATTGGTCGAAGTTCGTGTCGCCAAAGGAAAGCGGCCCGCGCTCGATATCATCGACGAAGGGCGAGCTCGATCCTGTATTGACGGCGCGCAACCCTTTAAAGTTCGTCTCATCGTGCCAGACTTGCAGGTCAACCGTCAGCGCATCGGTCGGCGTCCACCGCAAAACGCCGCGCACCGATGTCAGCTCGTAGGTGTCGGCGTCCTCGAAGGGGCCGCCGATCGCATTCAAAATGTCGACGACGCCGGCTGTTTCCTGCCGGCTCGCCGTAACGCGCAGAGCAAGCTTGTCTTTGACGATTGGCAGGTTGACGGCACCATCGACAGCGTAGCTTTCACCGCCCTCCTTTGTCGTTGACCCTTCAAAGTGAATCTTGGCTTCGTATTCGGTGCTATTCGGTTTGTTTGTGATGTACCGGATGGCGCCGCCCATGGCGCCGGCGCCAAAGAGCGTGCCTTGCGGGCCGCGTAACACTTCCACCCGTTCCAGGTCGAATGTGCGAATATTCGGTTCATTGCCGCCGCCTGAAAAGGTCTGAGGCACGTCATCCAGATAAACGCCAACGGTGGCGCCGCCGGAGATGGATTGAACGCCGCGGATCGTAAAACCATTCGCGCGACCGAAAATTTGCGGCGCGCCTACGGTAAGGCTCGGCGTCAAAGTGGCAAGGTCGTTGATTGAATCGATGCTTCTGTCTTCGATAAAGCCCTCGTCGAACACCGTCAGCGCCGATGGTATTTCGAAGAGCGACAGCTCGCGGCGGGTCGCCGTGATGATGATCTGGTCCCATTGTTTTTCCGCGCTGGACTGCTGCTCTGCGATGTCGCCACCCGCTTGGGGGTCGGCGTCTTCCTGCGCATTCCCGGCCGTGCTGGCGCCAAAAAGAAATGCGGACACCGTCGTCAGCAGCGATTTCTTGAGCTTCCCGCTCGCCATGTTTTCCTCCCGGTCTTGCCCATTGGCTTTTGTCAGCGAAATGACAATCATTCCGCCTTTGGTCAGACCGCCGGAAAACCCGGACCCTTCAAGCAAAACGTCGAGCGCTTCCTCGACCGTATACCGACCGACAACAGGGTTTACGCCTGTTTCCTGGGCCAATTCCTGGGGATAGATGAGCTGCGCGTCCGTCAGTTGGACGAACGCTTCCAGAGCCTGCTCAAGCGTTGCCTCTTCGATATTGAACTCATATCGCTTCGGCTCGGCCTGAACCTGGGCTTGGACCACTGGCGCAAACAAAAGTGCGGCTACGAGGACGTAGCCGAACCAAAGTAGGCGCCAATTGCTGGACGCTTCCCCTGCCTTCGGCCCGGCGATCAGCATGAGTTTTCACACCGGCCTTGCTTGGGAAGACTCTTCAAAACTCTAAACAGGAAGCTCCCTTCTCACTTTTTTCTTTTTAGGGGCACATCTCGCGAACAACATGTGCCCGCCATCAATGTCACCTTTGTGGTTTTCAACTTGGTTGGGGCCTCATGAGGCGAATGTGTTTCGGGCCGATCCGTTCCGCCTCCAGACCGGCCATAATCTCCAGGGCTTCGAACATCTCGCCGATTTCGCCGATCTTGAAATAGCCGTTGACCGGCAGGTCGGCGAGCACCGCATCGTCGATTTCGATCTTGATATCCGTATAGCGGCTGACATCCGCCACGACCTCTGACAACGGGTCGCCCGAAAACGCGAGCACGCCATCGCGCCATGAGAGCTTCCTGGCGAGCCTCTCGGGACCGATCGTCGCGACCTCCTCAACCGTCTCGCTGAGAAGCGCGCTTTGGCCCGCGACCAGTTCGGTCGACGGCATCTCAACGCGGCGCGTCTTGTCGTCGTCGGACATCGCCGCATACAGTGCGACACGCCCCTGTGCTACCGTTACGGTGATCTTCTCCTCGAGGCGGCGAACCGTGAACGCGGTCCCGACCGCGGTTACGGCCTTGCCCTCCACCCATACGGAAAAGGGCCTCGCCTTGTCCGGCGTCACGTCGAAATAGGCTTCGCCATCGATCAGCCTGATATCGCGCGCGCCATCGCGATAGGCGATCTCCACCGCGCTGTTCGTATTGAGGTTGATCGTAGAGCCATCGGACAATTCGATCGTTCGCTGCTCGCCGATCGCAGTGTGATACGTGTCGCGATCCTGCTCAATCCACCCGGGCGACGTCTGCAAGACAACGCTTCCGACAACAAGCAGGCCGAGCGAGGCGGCGAGGCCGGCAAGAACCGGTCGGCGGCCAAATACGCCAATCCTGCCCATACGCGCGTCGTGCGCCAGAAGCCGGGCATTATCGTCCGAAGCCGCATAGTCTTCGAGTTGGACTATGTCATCAAACGCGCCCGACAATGCGGCCAATCGGTCGAATGCCTCGCGATTGCGGGGGCTTGCATTGCGCCATGCCAGAAACGCCGCGCGGTCTTCCGCAGACAGCTCGCCTTCTTCCAGCAGGACGACCCATTCGGCCGCCTCGGCGTTGACGTCCTTCATGTCGGGCATCGAGAGAACATTTTCCGCCTTAGTCATTCTGTTCGTCCCCCATTTTTGCAATCGAAGACGGCGTTGACGGAATGGAGGCGCACTCCGATTTGCGCAGCTGGCCGGTCAGGGTGGACCCCCTACCGAATTCCATCGGATCGTAGCCCTGTTCACGCAAATAGGCGTCGCACGTCTCAAGGGCGCGGGCGACGCGCTTCTGTGCCGTTCTGACCGAGATATTCATCCGCGTCGCAATCTGCGCAAGCTTCAGGCCTTCCATCTTTCGCATCAAAAACGCTCTGCGATACGTTACCGGGAGGCTTGCAATCGCCTTCGCCAGCGCGGCCAGCTTGCGCCGGCTGTCCAGCCGCACCTCGCCGGAGACTTCCCTGTCATCTACAAAGACTTCCGAGCCGCCGGAATCTTCCATGTAATCCGTCGTCGTGCGTCTTTTTTTCTTGCGTTCGCTCAGCGCAAGGAACTTTGCGGAGCGGAGCAGGAAGGATTTGGGATTATGGATCTCCGTCTTGATCTCCGCGGCGAAGCACCGGATGAATGTTTCCTGCGTCAGGTCTTCGATATCCGCGGTATTGCGGAAATGTCGCGCGAAAATCCGTCTGATTATCTGCTCGTTCGCCCGAAACGCCTCAAAAATACTGGACATGCCGCATCAACCTTCTTCGACCAAAACTGGACGCGCTGAAGAAGGAAAGGCAAGTAAATTCCGCCGAAAATCCCGAGACGAAAGAAAAAACAAAAATAATTGCCGGTTTTCAGTTTTGAGGAGTCTAAAAAAATGGGGTTGTGCGGAATAGAAATATCGCCCCTAGCCTGACCTGTTTTTTCGAAAATGTCCGGCGAATCGCTGAGTACTGACGTCTTTTTTTGGGTGAATGTGTCTAAGAAAGACGCCGGCCGATACGCCGGTCAGTCGCTGCATAGCGTTTCGCAGCCTCGTAATCAGCGCGTCCGCGGCGGCCCTTCACCCAAGTCTTTTTTTGCGCACGGCCGAGCTCAGCCGGCCTGCGCGTCCACGTCCCCCACATAGACCAGTGCGCGGCCGGAGCAGAGCAGGTCGCCGGCGGCGTTGCGGCAGGTCGTCGCGAGGTCGACCAGATTCTTGTCGGGCCGCAGCCTGGTGATCTCGACACGGGCCGTCAGCGCGTCCTCCACGTGGGCCGATGCAAGATAATCGCATTCCTGCTTCAGATAGTTGGTCCCGACGCCGGGCAGCTTGACGCCGAGCAGGTAGGAGAAGAGCGCGCAGATCAGCGGCTCCGGCAGTTCATCGGAAACGGTGGGCGCGCCGCCGAGCGCCCCATAGGCGGCCACGTCGTCGGGGCTGAACCGCCGCGTCACCTCGGCGAAATCACCGACCTTCATGCGGGTCTCCTTCGTCGCTGACGAAATCGGCCGCGATGATGCAAGTGACCGTGCCGTCGGCCACCCGCGCCGAGGCCATCTCGACGCTGGTTCGGTTGCCGTCTCGCTTGGTGATCCGTGCCGAAAAACGCATGGGCTCGCCGGCGAAGGTGGGAGCCGGGAACATGATGGACTGGGATGCCAGCCGCGCTCCGGGCACCAGCTTGTCGGCAAGCCCGCACAGAATGGTGAACAGCAGCATGCCGTGGGAAACGGTGCGGCCGAACCGCGTCTGCGCAGAGAAGTCCGGGTCCACATGGATCGGGTTGTCGTCGCCGCTCAAACGGGCGAAGGCGTCGAAGTCGGCCTGGGTGAGGGTCCTTTCGATAGTGTCTTCTGCGGCGGTCATTCGGGAGCCTCGATCAGGTGCTTTTGGATTTTACCGGCCGCGGTGCGCGGAAACTCGGAGACGGCGGCGAAAGATTTGGGAA
>JAKSBY010000252.1 GCA_022360855.1 Sphingomonadales bacterium
GCCGGGCACATCCGCCAGCTCAAAAGCGTCGAGGACCAGATCCCGGCCGCCACCGACGACCGTGAGCCCGGGCAGACGGGCGCCCGGGGCGAGACCGTCGACCGGTCCGACATAGGGCTCGCCGACCGGTTCGAGCGGGGCACTCTCTCCCTCGGCAACCGCAAAGGCCTGCGCATAGACCTGGCCGCGGCGGGCATCCATGACCGCCAGGACGTGACGGCCGGCGACTCCCGGCTCGGCAGACAGCGTGGCCGCAGCAAGCGCCTCAAAGGCGGTGAAGCCGAGCCCCTCGGCGCCGGTGGCCAGCACCAGTGCCCGCGCCGCGGCCAGGCCGACGCGTACGCCGGTGAAGCTACCGGGACCGACCGTGACCGCAACCCGGGAAACCGCCCCGATGCCGCATCCGGCGGCCCGCAGGACACGATCGAGCATCGGGACAAGCGCCTCCGCATGGCCGCGTTCGATGAGTTCCCGCTCGGCGGCAAGGATCGCGCCCGCGTCGTCGGCCAGGGCGACCGAGCAGGCCGCCTGGGTCGTATCGAGGGCAAGCAGGGTCAAATCAATTCATGCGGACGGATTTCAGAGAACCGTGCAGGCTTCGTCGAAAGCGAGCCTCGGGCTGCGCGGGAACAGCAACTCTTCCGAGCCGTAACCGATAGCGCAAAGGAAATTCGATTTGAACTGCCCGTCCGGGAAGAACTCCCGATCGACGCCGGCATTGTCGAAGCCCGACATCGGCCCGCAATCGAGCCCGAGGGCGCGAGCCGCAATGATCAGATAGGCGCCCTGCAGGGTGCCGTTTCGAAAGGCCGTCTCCTGGGCCAGCGCCTCATCCTCCGAGAACCACTCCCGCGCGCCCGGATTATGCGGAAACAGCTCGGGGATACGGTCGTAGAACTTGTCGTCATGCGCGACAACGGCCACCACTGGCGCCCCCATCACCTTCGGCACATTGGCTTCCATGAGAAAGGGTTTGACCCGCTCCTTGGCTGCTTCGCTGGTGAGGAAGACGAACCGCGCCGGGCTGCAATTGGCGCTCGTCGGGCCCCAGCGCATGAGATCGTAGAGCGCCTGCAGGGTCACATCCGAGACCGGCTTGTCCTGCCATCGGTTGTAGCTGCGGGCCTCGCGGAAGATCAGATCCAGGTCGCGGTCGGAGAGAATATCGGTCACGTGATTATCGCCTCGTCGGAGTATGGGATGGCCAGCCGCCGGTGTATTTGCACAACGCTTTTAAGCGCGGCCTTTCGGCGCTACAAATACTCGGCCAAACCATGCTGATTGCCAAGTCCATATTCATTGCCGCGGTCGCGCTCGCCGCCACCGCGGCCTCGGCGGGTCTGAGTGCGCCGGCGCAGGGCGCGGACCGGTCGGCATCGGTGCTGATCTACCACCGCTTCGGCGAGGACGAGATCCCGAGCACCAATATTCGCCTGGAGCAGTTCGACGCCCATATCGCGGAGATTACCGGCGGCGGCTATGCCACGCCCGAGTTGGGTGAACTGGTCGCCCGGCTGCGCGCGGGCCGCGGATTTGAGGAGCGCAGCGTAGTGATCACCGCGGATGACGGCTACCGCAGCGTGATGACCGAAGCCTGGCCGCGGCTGAAGGCGGCCGGCATCCCCCTGGCGCTGTTCATCTCCACCGATCAGATCGACCGGGGCGGCGACAGGACCCTGTCGTGGACCGACATTCGCGCACTCAGGGCCGAGGGGGTCACCATCGGCCACCACGGTGCCGCGCATCTGCATATGGTCAATGCCGGGCTCGAAGCAGCGCTCGACGATATCCGCCGCGCCAGCCGGCGTTTCCAGACCGAGCTGGGATTTGTTCCCAAGATCTTCGCCTATCCCTACGGCGAATACAGCCTAGAGCTGGCGAAAGCGGTCGAGGCGGAGGGCTTCGACGCCGCTTTTGCGCAATATTCCGGCGCCATCGCGACCGGCGGCGATGCATTTGGCCTGCCGCGCTTCCCGCTGAATGAGCGCTATGGCGGGGCGGACCGGTTCAAGCTCGTCGCCAGCGCCCGGGCGCTGCCGGTCTCTGCGGTCGTGCCCACGGGCCCGGTGATCAGGGGCAACGACGCCAACCCGCCGAATTATGGCTTTACGGTCGATCCCGGTGTCCGCGGGCTCTCCGCGCTCGCCTGCTTTCCCTCGCATCTCGGCCGCGCCGCCGACCTTGAGGTGATTGCCGATAACCGTGTGGAGGTGCGGTTCGACGCGCCGATGCCCGCCGGCCGCAACCGTATCAACTGTACGATGCCGGGGCCGGACCGGCGCTGGTACTGGCTGGGGAAATTCTTCTACGTGATGGAGTAGCCGACTAGGCCGTAAACTCATCAATGGAGACGCCCGTGACGCGGCGAGATTTGCCGTTTGGCAAGGAGTTAGGAGGGAGCGATGCAGCGCATCGTGACCGACGACGCGACGCCGTCCAAACGGCAAAGGTCGCGCGCCGCGAAGCGGTCGCCCCCAGAAGCTGTTCAGGCCCGCCGCGGCCTCGAAAGCGGGCCCTTAGGTCCCCGGTGAGAGGCCGCGGCGGGCCTGAACAGCTTCTGGGGGCGATCCCGGGCATCTCCATTGATGAGTTTGCGGCCTAA
>JAKSBY010000549.1 GCA_022360855.1 Sphingomonadales bacterium
CTGGCCTGGGTGCAGGCGGCCTCGGGAGCGAACGGGCCCGGCGCGCTGCTGCCGCTGCTGGCCGAGCGGGACGAGCGCGGCGCGGTCGCGGCGCTCGTCGGCCACATGGCCCGCCGCAACCCGCTTTTTAAGGCGCTTTCGCAAGAGCCACGCGCGGCGATCCTGTTTCAGGGGCCGCACGGCTATATCTCCCCAAGCTGGGTGCGCGACCGGAGCTGGGCGCCGACCTGGGCCTATGCACACTTGCGCGTCGCGGCCGATATCCATTTCGATCCCGAGGCCACGGATGGGGCACTGGCAGCGCTGGTGGAAGCCATGGAGGACGGGCGGCCCGACCGCTGGCGGATCGCCGAGATGGGCCCCCGCTACCCACGCCTGAAGCAGGCGATCATCGCCTTCCGGGCCGAGGTTCTGGAGATACGCGGCTGTTTCAAGCTTGGCCAGGACGAGCGTCCGGAGATCCTGGCGGACGTTCTCTCCCACCTGCCGGATCCGGCACTGGCCGCCTGGATCCGGCGCTTCAATCGCGACCGTTCCTAGAGCATGATGCGTTTAGGTTTACCCATGCTCCTTATTGTCACCCGCCGGCTTGACCGGCGGGTCCATATGGGAACATCTCGGCCGCGCAAACATGGATTCGCCGGTCAAGCCGGCGAATGACAGAGAGAGGGTGAATCGCGGCCGCTACTGAGGCCGGAGACGCGAGAGATAGTGGCTCGGCGGCATGCCGAAGGAACGGTGGAACATGGCCGTGAAGGCGCTCGGGCTTTCATAGCCGACCTCGAAGGCCACCGTCGTTACCGGCTGGCCGGTGGACAGCATGGAAATCGCCTCCATAAGGCGCACCTGCTGGCGCCATGCCGCCATGCCCATGCCGATCTCCGCCTTGAACAGCCGCGTGAAGGTGCGCCGCCCCATGCCGGCGAGCGCGGCGAAATCGTCGAGCGAGCGCTTGTCGGCCGGATTGGCGAGGATTTCGCGGCACACTCGCAACAGCCGGTAGTCCTCGGGCATGGGCGCCTGAAACGGCGCGTTGGGCATGGTCTTGAGCTCATCGATCAGAAGCTCGATGATCCGGGCCTCGCGCCCGGTCTCCGAATAATCGGTGCCGATATGCGCCATCTCGACAATCATCGCCTTGAGGAAATCGGAAATCTCGACGACCCGGCACGCGCGGCCGGCCATATCGGTCGCCTCCTCGTCGAAATAGAGCGTGCGCAGGGAAACATGCCCGCGGCACGACACCTCGTGAGCAACGTCGGACGGGATCCAGACCGCGCGCTGCGGCGGTACGACGAAATTGGCGCGGTCCGCGGTCACCGACATCACGCCCGACGAGGCGTAGAGGAGCTGCGCGCGGCGGTGGCTGTGCGGCGGGTCCGTATAGCCCGGCGCGTATTCGTCTTCGAGCCCGATGACAGGCAAATGCTGATAGTCAGGATTGTCATCAAAGTAAGTCATCGGCCCGAACTCGACAAATAGCCGCATTCTGTCGCACAACACTAGCGAGGCTGTCTCCAAAGGGTCAAGCGCGACGCAGGCTCCTAGCCCGATCGCGACAAACTAATGCCCTTACTCGAATTCAAGCCAGCATTTCCCGGCCAATTCGCCCCCATAAACGGCCCGTCGGAACAAGCGTCCTGCAACGATCGTGACTAGTATGAGCCGGTTCTGCGCCCAGGAGCCTGTGTCATGCCGATCCGTACCCCTTACCTGCTGTTTCTCGGCGATGCGCCGCATGCCAAGACCGCCCAGGGCGTGCTGGACTGGCAGCCTGAGCTGTGCCTCGCGCAGTCCCGGTATCCGTCCTGCCGGCTCGATCTCGGCCTGCCCGAGATGGGATTTGCCGAGGCCGCGGCCGCGGGCGCCCGCAGCGTTCTGATCGGCAGCGCGCCGGCCGGTGGCCGGATGCCTCCCGCATGGATCACGGATATGCGCCGGGCTCTGGAGGCAGGGCTCGATATCGCCAGCGGCCTGCATGAGCGCCTGAACGACCATCCCGATCTCAAGCCACTGGCCGACCGGCTGGGGCGGACCTTGTGGGACGTACGCCGGCCGAACCGCGAATTCTCGATCGGCGCCTTCGAGCGGCGCTCCGGCAAGCGCCTGCTGACCGTGGGCGCCGACTGCGCCGTGGGCAAGAAATATACCGCACTCGCCATCGAGCGGGAGATGCGGGCCCGGGGCATGGATGCGGGTTTCCGGGCCACCGGGCAGACCGGCATCCTCATTGCCGGCGACGGCATCGCCATCGACGCCGTGGTCGCCGACTTCATCGCCGCCGCCGCCGCCGAGCTGTCACCCGCCGCCGACGCGAATCACTGGGACGTTATCGAAGGCCAGGGCTCGCTGTTTCACCCCGCCTATGCGGGCGTAACACTGGGCCTGGTGCATGGCAGCCAGCCCGACGCCATGGTGCTGTGCGCCGACCCGACACGTCCACGCTTGGGTGCCGGAGACTTCGACCTTTACCCGCAGCCCGATCTCGGCGACTGCGTGCGCCGCTATACCGAAGCGGCGCGGCTGACCAATGCGGAGGCCCGGGTGATCGCCGTCAGTCTCAACACCTCGAAGCTCGACGAGAGCGCCGCCCGGACCCTGCTCAACGAGACCGAGGCGCGGCTCGGGCTGCCCTGCGTCGATCCGATCCGTACCGGCGTGGGTCCGGTCGTCGATCTGCTGGCACAAATCTAAGGCTGGCCCGGCCAGGCCCAGCTCCAATCCGACGAAGCCGCCCGGCAGCCGCCATCGGCAAACCCGCTCCAGCCACGTCCCCGCACCACGCGCCCGGGCTTTGCACCGGTGGGCGCGCCGTCCCGCAAAGCGACCACGCCGTTGACCAGCACCGTTTCCACGCCTGTGGCAAACCGATGCGGCGCCACAAAGGTGGCGTGGTCCTGGATGGTGTCGGGATCGAACACGACCACGTCGGCCACCTGGCCCGCGCGCAGCCGGCCGCGTTCGGCCAGTCCGAGCACGGCGGCGGGCAGTGCCGTCATGCGGCGGACCGCCTCGGCCACGCTCAACAGCCTTTCTTCGCGTACGTAATGGGCGAAAACGCGGGCAAAATTGCCGTAGCTGCGCGGATGCGCCGCGCTTTTCAGAAAGTCGCCCTCGGGCGCCATGGCCGCGCCGTCGGAGGCGAAGCTCATATACGGCAGTTGCACCAGGTCCCGGATGGTGTCTTCCGACATGGTAAAATAGACCGCTTCCGGCCGCCCGCCATCGGCCAGCACCAGGTCGATCAGCGCGTCTTCCGGCGTCTTGCCGGCGTCGCGCGCGATCTCAGCAATGGTCTTGCCGATCAAGGGCCTCAAGGCGTCGTTCCTGACCGTCGCCAGCATGACCCTGTCCGGCCCGCCTGCCATGGCCATGACATTATCCCAGCCGGGATCGGTGGATCGCATGTCGGCGATCACGCGTTGGCGCAGCGCCGGGTCGGCAAGCCGCGCTGCCATGGCGGAAAAGCCGCCGGCCTGCACCCAGGGCGGCATGGAGGCGGTCAGCCCCGTGCCCGAGGCGTGGTAGACATACATGTCCGTCGTCGCCCGGATGCCGGCTTCCCGCGCCGCCTCGATCCGGGCCACGGCGTCGGCCATCTTGCCCCAGTTGTGGCGGCCGCCCACCTTCAGATGGAAGATCTCCACTGGGGTCCGGGCCCGACGGGCGATGGCAATGGTTTCGTCGACGGCCTCAAGGAACCGGTCGCCCTCGCTGCGCATATGGGTCGCATAGATGCCGCCGCAGCGCCCGGCCTCTTCCACCAGCGCCACCAGCTCGTCGGTTTCGGCATAGACTCCGGGCGGGTAGATGAGCGAGGAGGCCACGCCCAAGGCGCCCTCCTCCATGGCCCGGCGCACCACGGCGCGCATGCGGTCGAGTTCCGCGGACGTCGGGTCGACATCGTCGGTGCCGAGCACGTTCATACGCACGGTGGCGGCGCCCACATAGGACGCCACGTTCAGCGCCACGCCCCGGCGCTCCAGGGTCTCCAGATACCCGCCCAGGGTGGTCCACTCCACCGCGTAGCGCAGGTCGCGCTGGCGCGAGATCATCTCTTCGCGCATGGCCGGCGTCAGCGGCCCCATGGAGATGCCCTCGCCCATGACCTCCAGCGTCACGCCCTGGCGCAACGCGCTCTGACCGAGGCCGTCGTACAGCAGCGCCTCGTTGGACCAGCTCAAGAGGTTGATGAAACCGGGCGCCACGGCCAGCCCGCGCGCATCGATGATGCGGGCGGCGGCGCCCGGGGCCTTCGGCCCCACATAGGCGATCCGGTCGCCCGTGACCGCGACGTCGCCCAGATAGCCAGGCCCGCCCGATCCATCATAGATCGTGCCGCCCTCGAGGATCAGGTCGAAGGTTTCGGCCCGAACCTCATGGCCAAGAGCGGAGAGCAGCGCGAGAACCGCGCCGAGCCCAGCCAGCAGAGTTCCTCGTACGGTCATCATCACTCGGCCTCCATGGAGGGATAGCGGTAATCGGTGGGTGGAGCGAAGGTTTCCTTGATGGTGCGCGGAGATACCCAGCGTGCCAGGTTCCAGAGGGAGCCGGCCTTGTCGTTGGTGCCGGACGCCCGCGCGCCGCCGAAGGGCTGCTGGCCGACCACGGCGCCGGTGGACTTGTCGTTAACGTAGATGTTGCCCGCGGCGAAACGCAGCCGCGCCAGCGCGCGGGCGACCGCACCCGCATCCTGCGCGAAGACGGAGCCGGTCAGGCCATAAACGCTGGTCTCGTCGATCAGGCCGAGGATATCGTCGAAACGGCCGTCCTCGTAGACGAAGGCGGCCACGATGGGCCCGAACAGCTCGGTCGTCATGAGCGCCGAGGCCGGATCGGCCGTCTCGATCAGGGTCGGCGGTACAAAGTAGCCCGTCGTCTTGTCGGGCTCGCCTGCGGTCAGCACCGTCTCATCGGACGAGGAGCGGGCCTGCTCAATAGCCTGCGCAAGCCGCAGCCACGCCTTCTCGTCGATCACCGCGCCCATGAACGTTCTGAAATCGGCAACGTCGCCCATCCTGATTCCGGCAATCTCCGCCACCAAGCGCTCACACAGCTCGGGCCAGAGCGAACGCGGCACGAACAGCCGCGACGTGGCGGAGCATTTCTGGCCCTGATACTCGAAGGCCCCGCGGATCACCGCCGTCGCCAGCGCTGCCGGATCGGCGCTGCCGTGGGCCAGGGTGAAATTCTTGCCGCCGGTCTCGCCGACGAGGCGCGGGTAATTGCGATAGCGCCGGCCCGCGACGGCATCGCGGATAGAGTCGAACACGGCGGTCGATCCGGTGAAGTGAATGCCCGCCAGATCAGGATCGGCAAGGACCGCCTGGGTCACCTCGACCGGATCGCCGTAGACCAGGTTGATCACACCGTCCGGCAAGCCCGCCTCGCGCAGCAGCGCCATCACGAAATGGGCCGAGTATTTGGCGTTCGCCGAGGGCTTCCAGACGACCGTATTACCCATCAGCGCCGGCGCACAACAGAGGTTGCCGGCGATGGCGGTGAAGTTGAACGGGGTGACCGCGTAGACGAAGCCCTCCAGCGGGCGGTAGTCGACGCGGTTGCGCGCGCCGGCCACGGAAAGCGGCTGCTGGGCGTAGATCTGCAGCATGAAGTCCACGTTGAAGCGCAGGAAATCCGCGAACTCCGCCGCCGCGTCGATCTCCGCCTGGTAGACGGTCTTGGACTGGCCCAGCATGGTCGCCGCGTTGAGTCGGTCGCGCCACGGCCCGGAGACCAGATCCGCCGCCTTCAGGAATATCCGCGCCCGCGCTTCCCAGTCTGTCCGCGACCAGTCCGGCCAGGCGTGCTTGGCCGCCGCGATGGCGGCCGCGATCTCTTCCGCGCCCGCCAGATGGGCGTCGGCCAGGATCCGGCCATGGTCATGGGGGGAGGCTGCAGGCTCCAGATGGCCCGTGTGGAGTTCC
>JAKSBY010000530.1 GCA_022360855.1 Sphingomonadales bacterium
CTACGAGACCTGCGAGGCCGCCGCGCAGGCTGCCGGCGTCCGCCGCTTCGAATGCTACGCAAGCCTGAACGCCGTCGCCTTCTACGAGGCGCTCGGCTTCGCCTCCGTCCGCGGGATCGAGCTCCCCATGCCCCGCGGCGTGACCGCGCCGGCCATGCTCATGGAGCGCGAGATCTAGAAGCCTCGCGCCGGCAATATCTGCCAAGCGCGGCGCGGTTCGACCGTAACAATTGAAGCAATTTCTGGCGCGGCCTGAAATCGGCCGGAAACCGGCCCGGCCCATATCTCGGCGGTCAATACGCGATCGACCAGAAAAGGAGACCGATCATGACCACCGACTTCCGCCTTAAGACCATTGCCGCGGCGCTTGGCTTGGCCCTTGCCGCAACCGCCACCGGCGCAGCCGCCGCTCCCGCCGAGGACCGGTTTGCCTTCAGCTACCGCCCGGCCCAGTTCGGCCAGCCCGCCGGCGCCGAGGCCGTCTATGCCTCGCTCGTCAGGGAAGCCCGCGACTTCTGCCGGGTGCCCCGCGGCTCGCGCACCCTGTGGATCCGGGCCGAGCAGCAATGCCGCAAGGGCACGGTCGACGCAGCCGTGCGCGCCATTGCCCGCCCGACCCTGACTCGTGTCCACACGGGCGACGCCGGGAGCGCATCCTGAACGCCCGACGCCGATAGACCGGGAACGGCTTCGGCTGTTCCCGGTCTATTGGATTCCTTGTTGACTTACGTCGGTCCGGCACCAGCCCGCACTCCCCACCCGACCACCCAATGATACTCCCGTGCGGTGGTCGGGTGGGGGAGCGGGCCGGTGCCGCACTGACCAAAAGCAAACTCCTATTCCGGCCCCGGATGGCGGTAGACGCAGTGGGGCCCGTTCTCGCCGAGCTCGATGATGCCGTCGAGCACCGCGCCCATGCGCTCCGCCACGCGCTTGGAGGGTTCGTTGTTGGGGTGGATGTAGCTGACCAGCGTGGTCGCGCCCAGCACCTCATAGGCGTAGGCGCGGGCCCGCGTTGCCGCCTCGGTGGCATAGCCCTTGCCCTGCCCCGCCTCGGTCAGCCAGTAGCCGACCTCCAGCTCGGGCCAGGCTTCCGGCTTCCACAGGCCGATGGAGCCGACCACCGCGCCCGAGGCCTTCTCCTCCACGGCCCAGAGCCCGTAGCCCCGCAGCACCCAATGGCCAACGGTCGCCGCCATGTTGCGCCACGCCGTCTCGCGGCTCATCGCCCCGCCGACGAAGCGCGCGGCCGCCTCGTCGGCGAAAAAACCGGCGTAGACGTCGAAATCCTCCTCGCGCCACTGGCGCATCCTGAGCCGCTCGGTCTCCAGTTCCACCATCAGAGGCCTCCCTCCATCGCCGGCCTCATGCGGGCGGGCGTTCGCTGACTATATAGAGCGAGGCGGACGGTCGCGGCTACGCTCATCCGTGGCCGGGGCCGTATTCTTCGCGAATGCGTCAGCTTGTCTCGCAAACCGCTCGGAACCGGTGTTAGAGTGCGCAAGACATCGCTCGCAATCGTTCAAGGCAGGGCTTCTCGCGGTCATGTGGCAGATGACAAATCTCTCGCTTCTTCGGCGCGCCGGGTAGCGTCATGGACTTCGAATGGATCGCCATCGCCCTCGGAGACGTCGCCTGGATCTCCATCGCCTTCGTCTTCGGGCTGCTGTCCCGGTCGGTCGGCCTGCCGCCCCTGGTCGGATTTCTCGTCACCGGCTTTTTGCTCAACGCCTACGGCATGACCAGCGGCGAGACGCTGGCCAAGCTCTCCGATCTCGGCATCACGCTGCTGCTCTTCATCGTCGGCCTGAAGCTCAATCTCCGCTCGCTGGCCCGGCCGCAGGTGTGGGCGGTGACCGGCCTGCACACCACCATCGTCGTCGTCACCCTCGGGGCCGCCGTCTATGCGCTGGCGCTTTCCGGGGCGCCCTTCGTCTCGGGCCTGGATTTTCCGCGCGCGGTCCTGATCGCCTTCGCCTTGAGTTTTTCCAGCACCGTGTTCGTCGTCAAGGTGCTGGAGGAAAAGGGCGAGATGGCCTCGCTGCACGGCCGCATCGCCATCGGCATCCTGATCATGCAGGACATCGCCGCCGTCGTCTTCCTCGCCATCTCGACCGCCAAATGGCCGTCGCTCTGGGCGCTGGCGGTGCTTCTGCTGTTGCCGCTGCGGCCGGCGCTGCTGCATCTGCTGCGCCGCGTCGGCCATGGCGAGCTGCTGGTCCTTTACGGCTTCCTGCTCGCGCTCGGCGGCGCCGAGATCTTCGAGCTGGTCGGGCTGAAGGGCGACCTCGGCGCGCTCGTCCTCGGCGTGCTGGTGGCGGGCCACCCCAAGGCCGACGAGATGGCCAAGACCATGCTCGGCTTCAAGGACCTGTTCCTGCTCGGCTTCTTCCTCTCCATCGGGCTTTCCGGCCAGCCGACCGTGGAGACCTTCGTCATCGGCGCGGCGATCACGCCGCTGATCTTCCTCAAATCGGCGCTCTTCTTCGGCCTCCTCACCCGCTTCAAGCTGCGCGCCCGCACCGCGCTCCTGGCCGCGCTGAGCCTGACCAATTTCTCGGAGTTCGGCCTCATCGTCGCCGCCATCGGCGTCGCCAGCGGCTGGATCGCCGGCGAGTGGCTGATCGTCATCGCCATCGCGCTGTCCTTGTCCTTCGCCATCGCCGCCGGATTCAACGCGATTGCCCACCAGCTCTATACCCGCCACCGCACGTTCTGGAAGCGCCTGCAACGGCCCGAGCGCCTCGCCGATGACCGGCTGCTCGACGTCGGCGGCGCCACCATCGCGATCATCGGCATGGGCGGCATCGGCACCGGCGCCTACGACAAGATGCGCGAGCTCTATGGCGAGACCGTCGTCGGCGTGGACATCGACCCGGTGACCGTCAGGAACCAGCGATCGGTCGGCCGCAAGGTCCTGCTCGGCGACCCCTCGGACGCGGATTTCTGGGACC